>NZ_DJAU01000051.1:0-68903 GCF_002429725.1 Lysinibacillus sp. UBA5994
TCAAGGTTCATGTTTTGCTTTATTTTAGCGTGTCACCCTGGCGACTTGTATAATACTACACCCTTATTTTTAAAAGGTCAACACTTTTTAATAAAAAACTTTATTTTTTTTATTACCAAAGTAAAACTTCCTATATTAATAACTAACAAATCTATTCACAAGCTAGTTCAATATTAGACCATGAACTAGAAAATAATTTTATCATAATTTCCTACAAAAAAATAATAGATCTTTAAAAAAACAAAAAACTCGGTAAAGAAACCGAGTTTTTAAAATGGGAAAAAGAACGGGATGGCTATCATCATCACAATAAACATAACAAGCTGTAACGGAACCCCTATTCTTACGAAATCCATAAATTTATAGCCCCCCGCTGTCATTACCAGTGCATTCGTAGGGGAAGCAATTGGCGTAGCAAATGCCATACTTGCTGCAACTGCGACTGCAATCATAAATGTTGTGGGACTAACCTCCATTGCAATGGCTGCACTCATGGCAATGGGTGCAAACAATACAGCAGTTGCCGTATTACTAATAAATTGACCGAAAATAGCTGTCAAAATATAAACTCCTATGAGTACACCGTATGGTCCGAAACCACCTAAAGCATTAATAATACCATCAGATAAAATGGTCATGCCTCCTGTTTTTTCTAACGCTGTCGCCATTGGTAACATGGCAGCTACTAATACAATACTTTCAAAATTCATATTGCTATAGGCATCTTCCATGTTTCTCAAGCAGCCTGTTAAAATCATAAGTACAGCACCAATCATCACAGAAATGACAGCAGGAAAAACTTCAAATGCCATCAAAATAATCATGAATAACATAATAATCCCCGCAATTCCAGCTTTGCCTGTAGCTGCTGCCACACTTGCGTGTTCTTTCGGCTGTCCTACAACCACGACATCTTGCGTTTCTCTTGCTAACAAAAGAATTTCATCCCATGCTCCCTGTACTAATATTGCGTCCCCAAATTTTAATTTGTGAGACACCATATCCTGAAGCTTGTAACCACCCTTACGATTAATACCAATGATATTTAGATTGTATTTTTCCCGGAACCCAAGGGAACTAACCGTTTCATTGATAAAGCTCGAATTCGGGGTAAGCAATACCTCTGCAATACCCAGATGCTTCGATACCAATTCATCGGCTTCTCCTTCAACTAATCCTTGCATCTCAAGATGATAATCCTCAACAAAACGCCGAATATCCTCTATTTCTCCTTGAACATATAACTCATCCTTGGCATGAATGACACTAGTTGGTCCTGCCATTTCTTGATAAGTCATCGGTAGTAAATTAATGCCCTCCTGTGATTTCCTATGAATTTTCATCATACAAAGCATATACTTAGCTGGTAGTTTTAATTCCGCTAACGATGTTTCAATAATAGGTGACTCCTCAGGGACGGAGATTTTAAATAGACGATTATTTAAATCATATTGTTTAATAATTTTTTTCGGTGAAAGTTTATAGCCTTCATTAGTCTGTGTACGGTTTTGATCCTTTGGTAATAAAATATTTCTTACAAGTACTAAATAGGAAATGCCAGCAATCATCCCCACGATACCAATAGGAGTTACTTCAAAAAAGCCAAGTTTGTTATAGCCTCGATCAACCAATAACTGACTGACAATTAAATTGGTTGGGGACGCAATCAGTGTCATCAGACCAGAAAGACTTGCTACATAGGAGAGTGGTAGTAGAAATTTAGAAGGGCTGACTTTCATACTTATTGCTATACTTACAACGATTGGCATCATTAAGGCGACAGTACCCGTATTACTCATAAATGCACCAACCGATCCTACAATAATAAGCAGTAGCACAAATAACTTCAGCTCACTATTGCCTGACCATTTTAGTAAGAGTTGCCCCGCCATGCCTGCCAGGCCCGTACGTAAAATCCCTGCACCCACGACAAATAACCCTGCAATCATTAAAACTACAGAGTTTGAAAAACCAGCTAATGCCTCCGAGGGCGTCAAAATATCCATAATGACAAATGCTAATAGTGACACAATTGCTACAAGATCTGCTCGTATTTTATTGGTCACAAATGCGAAAATTGTTGCTCCTAAAATAAGAAATGTTAATGTAAGCTGCACATTCATGAATTCCTTTCTAACATTAATCATTATTAAAAATTGACAGCAAAAAATTGTACTTCATTACTATTTTTATTATAGCTTACCCTGAGCTCTATATGATAAAATTCACCATCTTTTCAAAATTAAAATAAGTGTGGTAGTCATCCACACTTATAATGATAGCTTCACTATTTTATTTTTGGTAAAGATGATGTTCTTTAATATAGTTGTAACAAGCAGTAGGCAAGAGGTATCTCGGTTCTCCTCCCATTGCGAATTCTTCTCGAATATAGGTAGAGCTAATTTCCATCGCTAGCCCTTTATCGATAAGATGAAATCTTCCATCATCATTATTTCTTAAAATCGGAGAACGACTAATGGTTGAGAGCATATCAATGCCGTGTCGTGCCATTACAATAAATTTATTCTCCGCTACTAATGCGTCGCCCTTTTTCCATAAACCCGCACCAATATCCACTAGTAAATCAGCACCCATAATAAAATGCACCTCATCCTCTGGGTTCTTCTCTCTAAAGTATTTCATAGTGTCATATGTGTAGATATTCCAGCCTTCTTGATCCATTTCATAGGAATCTGCGATAAAACGATCGTCCTTAGCAATAGCTAACTGAAGCATATTCCAACGATGTGTATCAGCTGTTTTGATGGTTTTATCTTTGCGTTTATTTGAACAAGGCAAAAAAATAACCTTATCTAACTTACACCGATGTGCTACAGTGCTTGCTGTCCAAAGATGGACATTGGTAATAGGATCAAATGATGAACCATAAATACCTATTCTCGCCATCGTCTCTACCTCCTAGCAGTTACTTTTAAATACGTTGTGAAACCTTTTCTTTTATTGCCTGTATGCTTGCCATTTTATTGTCCCAACATACTTGACTTAAATCGACAGGATATTCTTCAGGATTCATTGTTCGTTTATACTCACACCACAATAAATGTAAGTTTTCCTGTACATATTTTTGTATTTCTTGAATAGTTGGCTCCTCATAAACAATATTTCCATTTTCTATAATACTTTCATGTAACTCTTTCGCCGTAAAATTTGTAACAAATTTACTAATATACGTATGAATAGGGTGGAACATTTTCAATCTTTCTTCTTGCTGTATGTTTTCATTATCTAACGCAATATAATCTCCTTCAGCATGACCATTCTCTGCATTAATAATACGGTAAACACGTTTACGTCCAGGTGTAGTCACTTTCTCAGGATTTGCTGAAATTTTAATGGTATCAACTAGTTCTCCACTTTCGTTTTCTATTGCAACTAATTTGTATACTCCACCAAGAGCTGCTTGATCATAGGCTGTAATCAGCTTAGTTCCGATTCCCCAAGCATCAATTTGCGCCCCTTGTGACTTTAAATGCATAATTGTATATTCATCCAAATCATTCGAAGCCATAATTTTAGTTGCAGTAAATCCTGCATCATCTAGCATTTTCCTTGCCTGTTTTGAGAGATAGGCTAAATCTCCACTGTCTAAACGGATACCAATAAAATTAATTTGATTCCCTAGCTCCTTCGCTACGCGGATAGCATTCGGAACACCAGAACGTAGTGTGTCATAAGTATCTACTAGGAAAACACAGTCTTTATGGGCTGCTGCGTATTTTTTAAACGCAGTATATTCATCTCGATAGGTTTGAATCATCGCATGGGCATGTGTTCCTGACACAGGAATACCGAATAATTTTCCTGCTCTTACATTGCTTGTTGCAGAGAATCCGCCTATATAAGCAGCACGAGTTCCCCAAATAGCAGCATCAAATTCGTGTGCGCGGCGGGTTCCAAATTCCATTACAACATCCTCACCCGTCACTTGTTTGATACGTGAAGCTTTTGTTGCAATCAGGGTTTGGTAATTAACGATATTTAACAACGGCGTTTCAATTAATTGAGCCTCTGCTAATGGTGCTTCAATTCGCAGGATAGGCTCGTTTGCAAAGACCAATTCTCCCTCTCTCATCCCCTTAATTGTCCCTGTAAATTTAAGTTCTTTTAGGTATTCAAGAAATTCCTCGGGATACTTCCCCTCTTCTCGTAAATATTGAATATCGCTTTGAGAGAAACCAAAGTTATTAATAAACTCAATCACTTTTTTCAATCCAGCGAAAACTCCATAGCCATTGCCAAATGGAAGCTTTCTAAAATATAATTCGAAAACAGCTTTACGTTGATGAACACCATCTTGCCAATAAGTTTGAACCATATTAATTTGGTATAGGTCCGTGTGTAACATGAAACTATCATCTACATATTTCATATTTTCCCCTCCATTCATGTCAAATAATAGTGGCACCTAGAGTATGCTCGAAATGATTTAACGCCCACTCATGTCCAGCTTCATTAAAGGAGGCGACAGCATTTTTATGAATGACGATATCGAACCCTTTATTATAAGCATCTACTGCTGTATGAAGAACACAAATATCTGTACAAACGCCGATTAAATGCAGCTCAGCAATTCCTCTTTCACGCAATTTCAATTCTAAATCTGTTCCTGCAAAAGCAGAATAACGCGTTTTATCAATGTAATAGACGAAATCTTGGTCTTTATTTTCTTCATATAATGAGTTTAATGCACCATATAACTCTCTACCTTCTGTATGACGAATATTATGAGGTGGGAATAGCTTTGTTTCTGGATGATAAATATCTCCCTTTTCATGAACATCTATCGCAAATACTGTAAAATCCCCCCTCTTAATAAACTCCTTTGTTAAATCAACATTTGCACGTTCGAGCAATTGCCCAGGCTCTCCGCAAGTAAGAGCCCCATCCGTCGCAACGAAATCCACTGTATAATCAATATTAATTAATGCACGCTTTTTCATCATTTCATCACTCCACTCTTTAATTAGTAATACTTAAATTACAAATTACTTTCTTTAAAATAAACAGGAAAGACGGATCTTTCCTAATGATAGATAGACTCTACCATTTCGAAATCATTAAATGTATAGAGCTGGGAAGGCCGGAACGAATTTCTTTTTGTTTTCTTCGGTTTTCCTTCTTCATCCAATGCTTTTTCGATAAATGGTAATTTAGGTGCTTTTGTAAAGAATACGGAATCGTTAGAGATTCGTGGATCTTCTCCAACTGTTAGAAGTACTCGTTGCAATTCTGATAATGTAAACTCTTGTGGTAAAAAGTTTTTAGCAACAGTTGTCTGAATCATATCCCTTTTAATAAAATGCAACGCATCGGAAATGATTTTTCGGTGATCGAAAGCTAATGGAAGCGTAAATACACTTTCTATATCAAACAGTTCTACATCGTCTGCATCATCATTCGCTTGACGTTGCTCAATATATGTCTCAGGAACAATGGCATAAAATGCATTTGAAATCATCCAACCACGTGGATCTCGATCGATCTCATCATAAACACCAAAATGTTGAACATGTAAACCTTCTACATTTGTTTCTTCTTTTAATTCTCTCTTTGCTGCGATAAAGGCAGTTTCTTTTTGATTTGCATCTACAAAGCCCCCAGGAAGTGCCCATTTTCCTCCTTCAATATTGGGATTTCCTTCAGCATCCCTAGTAGCACGCTTAATTAACATAATCTTTAGCGTCATGTTTGGCGGTGCTTTTTCCTCTGTTTTCTCTGAGGTAATTGTAAAAATAGCAATATCTGCGGTATATCCATCGGGTGTTTGATATTTTGAAGAATCATAATGAGCAAGCACTTCTTCTTCGGTACGAAATTTTGTCATTGTATAACCCCTTCTATAATTACAAGGTTCATGTAATTTGTAATTCGTTAATTACTATTTATTAGAATTATAATCTTTCATCAAAGCATTTGCAACTAATTTATAAAAAAAGCATAAATAAAGCTACTCCGCCTTATTTATGCCCATTATTATTATTGATCTTTCAGCAGAATTCCGTTTTGTACAACAACTTGCCCATTTTTGATTACTGTATGTGTATGATTCATGCCGTAGAAATATTGCAGTTGCTTGTAATTAGCAACATCAAGGATAAGTACGTCAGCTTTTTTATGTGCTTCAAGGGAACCAATTTGCTCGCCTCGATTTAGGGCATATGCTGCATTAATTGTTGTTGCCGTTAATACTTCCTCCAATGTCATACCCATATGCATGCAAGCTAAATTCATAATGAAGGGTAGGCTCATTGTTGGGGATGACCCAGGGTTAAAGTCTGTGGATATCGCCACAGGTACTCCCTCGTCAATCATTAGACGCCCTCTTGCAAAAGGTGCACGTAAAAAGAATGCAGTACCTGGCAGCAATACAGCAATTGTACCCGCTTCAGCCATTTTTCGAATTCCCTTATCAGAAGCAACTAACAAATGCTCCGCAGAAATGGCCTCTACTTCCGCAGCCAGCTCGGCGCCTTGATAAGGTTCGATTTCATCCGCATGTATTTTTGGCGTTAAGCCTAGTGCTTTTCCAGCCTCTAAAATGCGTCGGGATTGTTCGGGTGTAAAGACGCCTTTTTCACAAAATACATCATTAAATTCAGCCAACTCTAGTTCTGCTACTTTTGGCAGCATCTCATTGACCACCACATCCACAAATTCATCCTCACGCCCCTTATAATCACGAGGAACTGCATGGGCTCCCATAAACGTGCTAATGACATCAATATGATGTGCAGCTTGTAATTCTTTTGCGACCTCTAGCTGTTTCTTTTCCGTTTCCCAGTCCAAGCCATACCCTGATTTTGCTTCAACTGTTGTTACACCATGCTTTAAAAATACATCTAAATGCTGCATCGTTTTTTCATATAATTCATCAAAGCTTGTTTCTCGTGTACGCTTTGTTGTAGCATGAATGCCACCGCCTGCATTCATGATTTCCATATAGGTAGAACCATTTAATCTCATATTAAACTCTTGCTCGCGTGTTCCACCATGCACCAAATGTGTATGACAATCCACTAAGCCAGGCATAACAATCTTACCAGTAGCATCAATCGTTTCTGCCTTCTTTATTAATTCTGGGAAGTCAGCTTCTAGTTGCTCATACGCTCCTACTGCTACAATACGCTCTTCTTCAATTAGAACACTGCCATATTCTATTACTGCAATTTCCTGCATTTGTTCTTTTGTACGTGGTCCTTGTACATTACTTTTCAAGGTAATTACTTCATTTGCATTTTTTATTAGAATGGTCACTTCACATCACCCTTTAACATTGGTATATGGACACCTTTGTTTTTTGCTGTATTGATAGCAATATCGTAGCCTGCATCAGCATGACGAGCAACGCCCATTCCAGGGTCTGAAACCAATACACGTGCAATTTTTTCAGCGGCAAGCTCTGATCCATCTGCTACTAAGACTTGACCTGCATGCTGTGAATAACCCATTCCTACACCACCACCGTGGTGTACGCTTACCCAGCTTGCACCACTCGCAGTATTAACAAGAGCATTTAAAATTGGCCAATCCGATACCGCATCCGAACCATCTAGCATCCCTTCTGTTTCACGATTTGGTGATGCTACAGAACCTGAATCTAAGTGATCGCGGCCAAAGACAATTGGTGCTGATAATTCACCATTTGCAACCATTTCATTGACCTTTAATGCAAAACGATGACGATCACCATAGCCCAACCAGCAAATGCGTGCAGGTAGCCCTTGCCATTTCACCATTTTTTGTGCCATATCAATCCAATTGACTAGACCCTCATCTTCAGCAAACATCTCTTTTGCCAGTGCATCTGTTTTATATATATCCTCAGGGTTTCCTGAAAGCGCCGCCCAACGGAATGGGCCCTTTCCTTCACAGAATAACGGACGAATATACGCTGGTACAAAGCCTGGGAAATCAAAGGCATTTGTCACACCCATTTCTTTGGCATAGGCACGAATGTTATTCCCATAATCAAATACTTCTGCGCCTGCCTCTTGGAACTCTAGCATTGTACGAACATGCTCTGCCATTGTTTCTTTTGCTTTACGCTCATATGTTTTTACATCCTCTTTGCGAAGTTTTAGCGCTTCTTCAAAGGTCATGCCATTAGGTACATAACCATTAATCGGATCATGTGCAGATGTTTGGTCTGTCACAAAATCTGGAATAATTCCACGATTCAACAACTCACGATTAACATCAGCACAGTTACCAACAAGGCCAATGGACGCTGGCTCATTTTGGTCACGTAATTTATTAACTAATGCAATTGCTTCATCTACAGTTTCTACAATATAATCACAGTAACCTTCTTTGATTTTACGTTCAATGCGAGCACGTTCAACTTCAACAACTAAGATTACAGCACCAGCCATTTTCCCTGCTAATGGCTGTGCACCACTCATACCGCCCATACCACCTGTAAGGATGAATTTACCACGTAAATCAGCAGTGCCAAATACCTTTTTGCCTGCTTCTACAAAGGACAGATAAGTTCCTTGTAAAATTCCTTGAGCACCAATATAAATCCAACTCCCAGCAGTCATTTGACCATACATCATTAAATCTCTTTCTTCTAATTCATAAAAGTGATCCCAATTTGCCCATGCTGGTACAAGGTTTGAATTGGCAATCAACACTCGAGGGGAATGCTCATGTGTACGGAATACAGCTACTGGCTTTCCAGATTGGATTAATAGAGTCTCATCATTCTCTAATTCTTTCAAAGATGCAATGATTTGTTCATAGCTTTCCCAGTTACGAGCAGCCTTACCAATACCCCCATAAACAATCAGTTCATCTGGATTCTCTGCTACCTCTGGGTCAAGATTGTTCATTAACATACGCATTGCTGCTTCCTGTGTCCATCCCTTACATGTTAGTTCATTTCCACGTGGTGCACGAATATCTGTCTTAAATACCATTAAAAACACGCTCCTTTTCCTATTAAAAAAATGTGAATGTTGCTGTCTAAAGCTATTAATAACTGAATATTCAGACTTAAATACATATAAATATTTTCAAAGCAGAGGCTACTCGGTGTATAAACCGAGCGACGCCTTTGCTCTTTCATATCAAAACTTAAACCAATTTACACATACTCATTTACTAAATCATTACTTGATAGTAAATATTTCGCCAATGCTTCAATTTCATCGCCAATTGGTTGATCGGCTAGTAATGGTGGACAAAATTCACGCACTTTCTTTAAGAATTTACTTGTAGTAGGAGATAATTGCTCTTCTGCCTTGTCTAAATGAATAGCCTGAGATGCACAAATCAATTCGATAGCTATAACGCGAGCAGCGTTGTGAACAATCTGACGTACTTGACGTGCCGAAGTTGTTCCCATACTTACATGATCCTCTTGGTTACCTGATGTAGGAATAGAATCCACACTCGAAGGATGTGCTAAAACTTTATTTTCTGAGACAATAGAGGCTGCTGTATATTGAGCAATCATAAGCCCACATTCAATCCCAGGGTTTGTTGCTAGAAACGGTGGTAGCCCTTCATTAAGTTGAGGGTTTACCATACGTTCTGTACGTCGTTCTGAAATATTGGCCCACTCACATACACCTATTTTCAAAAAGTCCATTGCCAAAGCTATTGGCTGTCCATGGAAATGCCCACCCGATAAAACCTCCCCGCTTTCTAAAACGATTGGATTATCAGTTGTTGCATTCATTTCTGTTTGAACACGGTCCTGTGCGTAGAAAAATGACTGCCAAGAAGCACCATGTACTTGCGGTATACAACGTAGTGAATAAGCATCCTGCATGCGAATTTCACCCTGCTTTGTCACACGTTTACTGCCATCGAGCCACTTACGAATACGCCCGCCTACTAGTTCTAACTCTGGATGTGGTCTTACCGCTAAAAGTGCTGGATCAAATGCCGAGGTAATGCCCTTTAAAGCTTCCAGTGTTAAGCTAGCAGCCATATCCGCTGCAAGACCGATTCGTTCAGCTTCATTGACCGTTAATACACCTATACCCGTCATAGCTTGTGTACCGTTAACTAATGCTAGCCCCTCTTTAGCTTGAAGTCTAACAGGGGTTAATCCTGCTTGCTTTAGCGCGTCACTACCACTCATGATTTCTCCGTTAAACTCAGCCTTTCCTTCTCCCACTAACACTAATGCCAAATGTGATAAAGGCGCTAAATCACCACTTGCTCCTACTGAACCTTGTGACGGAACAATTGGATGAACACCTTTATTAATAAGATTCAACAATAGTTGGACAGTTTCCTCACGAATGCCAGAAAATCCTCTGGCCAAAGCATTGGCACGTAACACCATCATTGCACGTACAACATCTGTTGGGAATGGTTCACCAACACCGGTTGCATCTGATCGTAATAAATTTAGCTGCAATAGCTCAATGTCTTCTTCTTCAATTTTTATATTGCTGAGTTTACCAAACCCTGTATTCACACCATAAATTGTTTGGCCTTCAGCTAAACGCTTTTCGATACGCTCTCTACTTAAACGAATACGTTCCAAACTCTCTGTAGCAAGCGCAACTGTTGCTTGCCCCTTCACGATTTCCTCTATTTGTTGTCTTGATAATGTATTGCCATCAAGCTCGATGATCGACTTCACATGACATCCCCCTATTCCCTATATGGCTATGTAAATAAATTATCTTCATTCATATTTTCGTAATATGAAAACATCAGTCTCAAACTTTTTAAGCGTTTTCATAACAAAAGTTGGCTTCTGCTGATGATCAATTACTCTATTTACATTGTACTAACTACCTTTTTCAGAATATAGAGAATTTTAATAGAGAAAACAAGACTTTTTTCAGATTACTATGTTATTTTTATTAATATAACCGTACTTTTATAGGAAACTAGAATATTTTAAGAAGGGCTGATGGTATGAAGCTGTTATTAATTGATCGCGATCCAACCGACCTAGCAGGAATAAAGTGGTTTTTACATACATATTTCCCCGGAGATGTTTTTATTGAAATGTGTACAAGTATTTCAGAGGTGTCTCATAGCATTAGACAATTTGAACCTGATGCCATACTGTTAAATATCGATATATTTCCTAATAATCGCCTAGCAGCTCTTTATCGCGATATACATAAGCTTTCTGGTGCCATTTTAGCAATGACAACTGAGCCATTATTTAAAAATGCTTTGAAGGCAATTGATTTACAAGTGGCTCATCTTTTTGTGAAGCCTATTGATTTAGAGCTATTAAAGAAAAAACTCACAACCATTTCTCTTCGCACACCACAGATTACAGAAGATGCTCAAGAGACTACAAACGATTCCTTTTATAATCAATTATTTTTAGATAATAAATCAAGTTCAATTGAGACAACATTACATTTCACAATGATTGAACCCGAGCATACTGAAACCTTCAATAAGCTTTACAATTGGCTTCAACAAACACCGATTCACTTTCATATGAAAACCTATCCTCTATCTAATAGAATCGTATGTCTTTTTCAAACAAATGATATAAGGATTGTGGAAAAAGATGTACGTACACTTATGAAGGAATGGCGTTTGATTAGTAATAGTTCTTTAAATATCGGCATATATGATGGAACACCTACAACCATTAAAACTATGTATACATTAACAAAGCGTGCACTACATCAAAGTTTTTATGAGGGCTTTGGCCATATTTTTTATGCGAGCAAACAATATGAAACTCAGCCCTTTGATCCCTTACTGACACCAGAAGAGCAACAATTACTAATAAGTAGTTTGGAAGATGGAAACCTAGAGGCCGTTAAAACATTTTTATATCGGCTTTCTAATGAAGGCATATATTATGAGCAAGACGATTTACGCATTCATTTGACGAGTGTCTTAGCACAAATTAGACGCTTTATGCTGAAATATAAATTACATGAAAAAGCGGTTATCGAACAACACTACCGTCAGCTATTTCATTTAATCATTGAGCATCCTATATTTTATACGATACTCAATGGGATTATTTCTTTCACGCAGACATTAATTGAGTTAGCAAGGGAAGCTCGAATAGAGAAACGAGCTGATTATGTTGAACTAGCTATAGAAATAATAGATCAACAATTTAAAGATAGCGCACTGTCTCTTCCCTTTGTCGCTCATAAGCTTGGAATAAGCCCCAATTATTTAAGTACAATTTTCTCAAGAAAACAAGGCTTGCCATTTAAGCGCTATTTACAGCAAGTAAGAATTCATCATGCCACAAAAATGCTGCGAGAAACTGATTTTGCTATTAGCGAAATCGCTCATTTAAACGGTTTTGATGACCCAAATTATTTCATAAAATTATTTAAGCAACAAATTGGTATTACGCCTAACCGATATAGAAAAAATTAAAAGATTGATTTTCAATTAGTTGATTTTATTTTCAATAAAAGATTTTATCATGATGTCATTATCTTGATCTTAATATGACAATTATCTATAAAATTGAGATTAAATAAAATAAATTTAAGTTAAAAACTATGTATAAACCCTATGTCTAGCGCATATATTTATAGTTTATACTTAAATATAAAAATTCTTTAACGATAATTATTATAATGTACTAGCAATTCTATTTTATATTTGTTATAGTTATAGACGAAGAGTTTGACTCACATTTTTTTCAGGAGGTAAACTAATATGACAAACGCAAATGATCGTAGCCGTCGCTTTACAACAGCAGGTGGTGCTCCAGTAGTAAGTAACCATGACTCTATGTCAGCAGGTCCACGTGGCCCTCTTTTACTTCAGGATGTATGGTTAGTTGAAAAACTAGCAAATTTCAACCGTGAAGTAATTCCAGAACGTCGTATGCACGCAAAGGGCTCAGGTGCATTTGGTACTTTTACTGTAACGCATGATATTTCACAATATACTAAAGCGAAAATCTTCTCAGAGATCGGCAAGAAAACTGAAATGTTCGCACGTTTCTCTACAGTAGCGGGTGAGCGTGGTGCAGCAGATGCAGAGCGAGATATTCGTGGCTTCGCCCTTAAATTCTATACAGAAGATGGAAACTGGGATTTAGTAGGGAACAATACACCTGTATTCTTCTTCCGCGACCCGTTACACTTTACAGATTTAAACCATGTGGTAAAACGTGACCCACGTACAAATATGAAAAATGCCAACTCTAACTGGGATTTCTGGACTTCATTACCTGAAGCACTTCACCAAGTGACAATTGTTATGTCTGACCGTGGTATTCCAGCTGGTTACCGTAATATGCACGGATTTGGTTCTCATACGTATAGCTTTATCAATGCTAATAATGAACGTGTTTGGGTTAAATTCCACTTCCGTACAGAGCAAGGCATTAAGAACTTAACTGGTGCCGAGGCTAATGAGATTATTGGTCAAGACCGCGAATCTTCACAACGTGATTTATATGAAGCAATTGAAAAAGGCGATTTCCCTAAATGGAAAATGTACATTCAGGTAATGACAGAGGAGCAAGCTCGTGAGCTACCATACAACCCATTTGATTTAACAAAGGTATGGTATAAAAAAGACTTCCCATTAATTCCTGTAGGTGAATTCGAGTTAAACAAAAATCCAGACAACTACTTTGCAGAAGTTGAACAAGCTGCATTCGCACCATCTAACATTGTTCCTGGCATCAGCTTCTCACCAGATAAAATGTTACAAGGTCGTATCTTTGCATATGCGGATGCCCAACGCTATCGTCTTGGTGTAAACCACTATATGCTTCCTGTCAACGCACCAAAATGTCCATTCCGTACTTTCCACCGAGATGGAGCAATGCGCTTTGATGGCAATCTTGGTTCGACATTAAGCTATGAACCAAATAGCTATGGTGAGTGGGAGCATAATTTAGACCATAAAGAGCCTGAATTACGTATTGATGGTCATGCAGGTATTCATGATTTCCGTGAAGACGATAATAATTACTTTGAACAACCAGGTAAACTATTCCGTCTATTGACTTCGGAAGAGCAGCAACGCTTATTTGAAAATACCGCGAACGATATGGCTTCTGTTGAAGAATTCATCAAACGCCGTCACATCCTTCACTGCTATCTAGCTGACCCAGCATATGGTGAAGGTGTCGCTAAAGCGATGGGTCTTTCCTTAGAAGGTATGGACCTTACAAATCCATATGTAAAACAACCAACAAACGTTTAATATTCCACTTTATTATTGATATCCAAATCCAACTTTTACTCCATGTGAATCCACTATTCACATGGAGTTTTTTTATTAAGAAAAGGCCTATGTCTATTTTTTTGACATAAGCCTTTTCTTTCATTATTGGTAAATTTGACTGCCTGCTTTTTTAAACTCCTCAGCCTTTTCTTTCATACCTTGATGGATCGCTTCAGTCGTATTCAAATCCTTATCTTTCGCATAATTACGAATATCCTGTGAAATTCTCATGCTACAGAATTTAGGCCCACACATAGAACAAAAGTGTGCTGTTTTTGCTCCCTCTGCTGGCAGTGTCTCATCATGATATTCCACTGCACGCTCGGGATCTAGTGACAGATTGAATTGATCACGCCAACGGAACTCAAAGCGCGCTTTAGACAGTGCATCGTCTCGTTGTTGTGCACCTGGATGACCTTTTGCTAAATCAGCAGCATGTGCAGCAATTTTATAAGTGATAACGCCCACACGAACGTCCTCGCGATTCGGTAAACCAAGATGCTCTTTCGGTGTCACATAACAAAGCATCGCTGTACCAAACCAGCCAATCATGGCTGCCCCAATGGCTGATGTAATGTGGTCATAACCTGGAGCAATATCTGTCGTGAGTGGTCCTAATGTATAGAAGGGCGCTTCCTTACAAACCTCTAATTGCTTGTCCATGTTTTCTTTAATCAAATGCATTGGTACATGACCTGGTCCCTCAACCATTACCTGAACATCATGCTGCCAAGCAATCTGTGTTAGCTCGCCTAGTGTTTCAAGCTCTGCAAATTGTGCCTCATCATTGGCATCTGCAATTGAGCCTGGGCGTAAACCATCACCTAAGGAAAAAGCAACATCATAGGCTTTCATAATTTCACAAATTTCCTCAAAATGTGTATACAGGAAATTCTCTTGATGATGATATAAACACCACTGTGCCATGATAGAGCCACCTCGAGATACAATACCTGTCACACGATTTGCTGTTAGTGGTACATAGCGTAAAAGGACACCTGCATGAATGGTGAAGTAATCCACACCCTGCTCAGCTTGTTCAATGAGAGTATCACGATAAACCTCCCACGTTAAATCCTCTGCTACACCATTTACCTTTTCTAAAGCCTGATAAATTGGCACTGTTCCCACTGGCACTGCAGCATTTCGAATAATCCATTCTCTAGTTGTATGAATATGTTTACCAGTCGATAAATCCATAATATTATCTGCGCCCCATCGAGTTGCCCAGGTCATTTTCTCAACTTCTTCTGCAATGGAAGAAGATACAGCAGAATTCCCGATATTCGCATTGATCTTTACATGAAAATTACGCCCAATAATCATTGGCTCTGCCTCAGGGTGATTAATATTAGAAGGCATTATAGCACGCCCAGCTGCAATTTCTGAACGTACAAATTCAGGATCCATATTTTCACGAATCGCTACAAACTCCATTTCAGGCGTTATAATTCCCTTTCGTGCATAGTGAAGCTGTGTCACATTTTTACCTTTTTTAGCACGCAAAGGCTTTCTCGCCAACTCAGGGAAGACATTTTCTTGAATACGCGGGTCATCAACATGACGAAAGCCATTATCCTCCGGTTTAATAGAGCGTCCCTCATATGCTTCTACATCCCCTCGCTCTTGAATCCATGCATTTCGTAAGGCAGGTAAACCTTTCGTAATATCTACTTGGTAGGCTGGATCTGTATAGGGCCCACTCGTATCATATACTCGAATAGGAGCATTTTCTTCATTTCCAAAACTGCCTGTTGTCGGACTTAATGCAATTTCTCGCATAGGTACTAGAATATCTGGGCGTGTTCCTTCCACATATACTTTTTTGCTTCCTTCAAAGCTGGACATAATGGTAATATTCTTTTCACTAATTACTGACATGAGCTACTTCTCTCCCTTAAATTTATTTTGATATAAGGACCGATTCTAGCTCACCCCAACAATCCAAAAAATAAAGGCCGAATCCAAAATAATTATTTGGATCCGGCCACGAATGTAAAGGTCTATTGATTGCATACTCTGCAATAGCTTCTTAACTTTCCCACGCTGGTATGAGCCAGATCAGGTCCAAAGGGTCAAGAAACTTCGTAGCGTTTCCCTCTCAGCCTGACTCATCAGACTCCCCTAGTTAATACTATTTAGTTTGATGCTAGTGTAGCAGATAATACTAAGAGATGGAAGTTATTTTTTATCTTACTAGGTAAATAATACTTCTGCAAAATAGATCACAATGGTTACAGTTATACAGCTTACAATGGTTGAAAATAAAACAGCTTGCGCGGCTGTTGCTGATTCTACATCATATTCCAATGCTAGACTAGAACTATTGCGGGATGTTGGAAAGGCACTAGCTATAAACAGTGATTGTGCGACGACTCCATCTAATCCCAATATATAAATAATGGCCAATGCAACAGATGGTCCAATAATTAGTCGCGTAAAACAGCTGATAAAGACGGTTTTATTAAACATTGATTTCATCTCTAGTTGTGATAATTGCGCACCTAAAGTAATTAGGGCCACAGCAATAAATCCATCTGCCACATGTTCTACTGGTATTTTGATAAACTGTGGAATACCGATATCAAAATAATTCATAGCGACACCTATAATCAGCGCATGAATAATAGGCATTTTAAAGAAATCCTTGATGATTGTCATACCTGACTTTGTAGAAGAAATTAAATTGTATAAACCATATGTATACGTAGTCATATTTTGAAAGATTACGAGCATGACCTGAATGGCTACTCCAATAGGTTGCGTGGCAAATATCATTTGAGCCACTGGAATACCGTAATTACCCGAGTTAATGAGCACAACACTATTTTTAAAGACAGCTGCCTCTGTTCTAGCTAAACCTAACCCTTTTGCCATAAAGTGACTGAGTATCATTTGACTACCGATAAAGAGTACAATAAATAATCCGACCTCTCCCAGTACAGTTAATTCCACATGTGTTTCATATAAATTTACAAAAACAGCTGCTGGCATAAAGCAATATGTAATAAGCTGAGACAATGCTTTTAAATTAAAGCGAAATTTCTTTTGTAGTATAGCGCCTATTACAAGTAACACTAAAATAGGTACAACAATTTGAAAGAAAATCATTCCGAGATACATCATATCAATGTCCCCCTTCCAGCGTTAATAGTATTGTTGAATTCCTTCTAGGTCAATTTCTCCGGCTTTCACCATAAAGAAGACTGCCTCTATATTGAAGGCAGCCTTTCTTTTTAAGCAAGCTTGAATCGGTTTACAACTTCTTGTAGCTCGTTTGAAATATCGTTCATATTTTGAATAGACTCTGCTACTTTTTGTAATTCTACTTGTTGATCCATTGCAGAAGCACTTACTTGTTCCGCAGAGGCTGCTGTTTGCTCTGAAATAGCCGAAATACTTTGGATAGCCATGATTGCCTGATTTTTATGCTCTAACATGCTAGATAGTTTATTCATTAATTCACTAATAGAATTTGCAATTGAACCCGACAAGTCACTGCTATCTTTAAATGCTAGTTGCGTGCTTTGTACGGACTCATTTTGAGATTGCATTAAATCTGCATTAGATGCAATCACAGCAACCGTCTGCTGAGAATTTTCAAGAATACTTTCTACTGTACTCTTAATAATTTCTGTTTCATTCTTAGATTGTTCTGCAAGCTTTCTAACTTCCTCTGCAACTACAGCAAATCCTTTACCATGTTCACCAGCACGTGCAGCCTCAATACTTGCATTTAAAGCTAGCAGATTAGTCTGCTCGGTAATGCTTTGAATCGAAGCAATAATCTGATTAATATTGGCAATATTAGAAGCTAATGATTCCATTTGCTGCTGGATACGCCCATTCATTTCATTTGTCTCCATATTACGTTCTCTTAAACTTTCAACCTCATGCAATCCTTTTTCCGTTGTTACACCTGTTTTATGAGATAGCTCATCCATTTCATTAGAAAGAGCCGTAATAGCATCAATCTGATCTGATAAATCCATCATTCGATAATTTGTTTCTTCTGTATCCTCTGATTGCTTCGAAGCTCCTTGTGCAATCTCGTTGATAGCTACGGAAACCTCCTGACTAGAAGCAACTACCTCATTAAATGCCTCATTTACCTGATTAGAAGATTGGTTCAATAACCTCGTGGAATTTAGTACAGTTTGAATCGCACTATTGGTTTTATCTAACATATTATTATAGGCCACAGCAACTGCACCAATTTCATCAGGCTTAATATATCGCTCTTCTACCTTTTGTGTTAAATCCCCTTCGGCTGCAGTTTCAATCGATGCACGTAAAAATTTAAGTGGTTTTAATTGTTTATAGATGAATAACACACTTGCAGCTGTCATCAAAACCACCATAATAATGGAAGCAATAATCGTAAATACAAATACATGATTATATGTTTCTAGAATCTTTGATTCAGCTAACACGACTTGAACAGTCCATGTTTCGTCAATACCCTCTAAAATCATTGGAGCAAAAACATTATAGGCCTTTTCCTTCAGTTGATTAGAGTCAACGTACATACTTGTTAGTTCACCATTTTCCATTGTCTTACTAATACTTGTCCAAGTAGGATCCTCTTGCATATTGCGCCCAACTAGCTCATCACCAAAGCTGTTAGCTGTTAGCACACCTTTATTCGTAATAATTGCCGCATAACCGCCTTCTGGGGCATTCGATTTTGTTAAATCATTTAAAAAATCTATTGATACATCGGCAGTCAATACACCGAAAAATGTCCCGGAAGCATTGATTAATGGCACTGAAATGGTTGTCATTAATACGGATTGACCGTTTACATTATAATCATAGGGCTCTGTCAAAACTGCACGTCTCTCTTCTTTTGGCACCCAATACCATTCAGAAATACTCTTATCATCAATACCTTCGATTAGAGCAGTCGTGATATCATTTCCGTTCTTATTTAAATAAGGGATAAAGCGATTTTTAGTATCTACTAAAGAAGCCTCAGTTGGTTCTAAAATAATAGATTCTTGCTCAAAGATTGCTCCTACTCCAAGAATGTCATTATTGCTAGCTAAATTGTTTTCCATTATGTCTATGACACCTTTGGTAGACAAAGTATTATTCTTCTCCATGCTTTCTATGATACGCTTTGTTGTTTGTAATGTCGTATTGGCTTTCTTAAATCTTTCACTCATAATAGCTGCAGAGGATTCAGCAGTTTGTAATGTTCCATGCTCTGCGTCTTCAACACTTTGCTTTTTTATAATAATTCCCGTTATGACAGTATAGGATAAAAATAAAATGAGAAATAATCCTATTATAAGGGAAGAAAGTTTTAAGGCAATTCCTCTTGATTTTTTCATAACTAACACCCCCACTTTTATACTAATAATAATGGATGGATGATTGTATCACAATAAAATATTTAGCGAATAAAGTAGAAAATTTACAGAATTATAGAGAAAAATACCGATACTTCACCAAATATTTATTTTTCAATACAAAGGACTAATGACTTATTTGAATTGAGATTCATAGTAAAACACTCTCTTCGAATTCTAAATTATAGAAGAATATGATATATTAACTATTAAATAGAATGATTGGAGTGACTTACATGAAAAATAAAGCGCTATCAACATTAATGGCCACGGCTATTACAGCGACACTAGTATTACCAATGTCTACTGCCAATGCCGCATCATCTCAAATTCAATCAAATTCATATGAGACACATGTAGCAGCAGCAAAAAAAGTAATAGGTGAATCCGTAACGATCAAAAACATTACAAAAGATACTGTAATAACATCTAACGGCACATTTAGAATTCAATCGGCATTAAAGCCCCTATTTGATACTTCAAATAAAACAGCATTAACCAATGCCCGAGCTACAATTGTAGTGAAAAATGGTCAAATTACGGACGTTACCTCATTAATTTTAAACAAAGCAGGTACAAGCAAAAAATCTGTCTATTTTGATGGAGGTGACGCACAAATCTCTGGAGACCTCACTGTTAACGCGGACTATGTAAAAGTTCAAAACGTTAGTGTGGATGGTCAGCTTATCATTACCAACCGAGTAAAAAAAGCCGTTACACTCAATGAAGTAGCAGTAGATGAAACAATTACACTAAAACCAATTGTCACGAAAAAGGTAAGTTGGCTATATGTTACTTTAATCGATATGAAATCATCAAACATCAATTTGGGACGTACTAAAGTCAATGTATCTTCTGACCAAACTCTTGCCAAAGTAGATCTGGTTGGTAAAGTGGAATCTTTTGAAGCAATGACTAATATAGAAAAGCTTACAATTGATGTAGCGAAAGATTTCAACCTTTATGGTGAGGGTAAAATTGAGCAAATCTTTGTAAAGGGCGGTACTAAAGTAGCTTTAGATTCAGGACATCTGGTAAACAATGTACAAGTAGACAATAAAAATGTCTCCGTGACACTACCTGTTATTGATAAAAAGGAACTTAATACATTAATCGCATCACCACCATATGTACAAGTATCTGTAAACGGCTATGATATTTTAAATACGGACAAATGGACAACACAAGCAGACCGTACAGTGTTTGATTCTGCTGTAGCAAGTGCGAGAGCTGTAGCAAATAATTCAAATGCCTCACAAGAACAGGTGAAAAATGCCATTAATCAGTATAAAAATGCACTAGCAGTCTACCAAGCTGCTCAGAAGAGTGGTACAAAATATGGTTATGGTGATAAAGCTTCTCTTCAATCTTTAATTAATTCTGTTCAATATGTTACTGTTTCTTGGGACGGGTCAAATGTACCTTATAATTCTCCTTGGACTACACAAGCAGAAAGAAACGCAATAGAATCTGCTGTTTCATCTGCCCAAGCAGTTGTTAATAATTATTATGCCACTCAAACGGATATTGCCAATGCCATCAATAATTTAAACAATGCTATTTGGACTTATAAGAATGCTAATAAGTACGGAAATAATGGGTATTATGTGGATAAAGCTAATTTACAAACAAGTGTTACTGCTGCGTATTATGAACTTCAAAATGTAACAGTTTCTACAAGCGGAACTGGGGTAGATGTTACTAACGGAATAAGATGGACAAAAGCTGTTGATCGAAGTAACTTTGAGGCTGTAGTTCAACAAGCACAATATATACTAAATGATCCTAATGTGTACCAATATCAAATTAATGACATGTATAACACCTTAAACCAAGCAATAGAAACTTATAGAAAAGCACAAAATGTAGGAACTATTAGCAATTAGGTTTTGCTATGTTGTCAACACCTAAATCTCTTTTAGTATAACGAAGGACTCTACCTATTGTAGAGCCCTTCACTATTTAATAATTCTTTTTTAACTAAATGAATTCATTTGCAACATTGTATTCATTTGCTTCACCTTCGATACCAATCCTCCACCTCCTCACTCGGTTCCACTGCCAAATGCTCTTGAGGCATCTTTTTTAACAGCCAATATTGCTCCTCAACGGCGGCTGTATTATTAAGTAGATCGTAAAGTTTCATTAAAGTAAAATAACCAACCTCTGCATCTTTAATCTATTAACTTCTTATATTATTTTTCCAAAATAACAAAAATCTCTATAACAATAGGCAATTTTAAATTATTCTACCATTCAGAAATATACATCTTCTATACCATACATCTAAAAACCTCTTCAATCTTATTTCATGGTAGATATTAAGCATATTTGCATATGGTATTTTAAAGCAAAGGTACTTGAAGAAGTTGTAATGTTCCCTTTGTCTCTCCAACCTTTTTCTACTTACTGAGCATTTGCAATATAAACAGCACAAGTTCAACTAATAAATACAAAAAAGATTCTAGACTATGTTAAGATTAAATCAACACCATATATTGTATATATTCCCTTCAATTAACCAAGAACATTAAACACAGGAGGATTCTACATTATGAAATCTAATAAGAAACTTGTCTTACTATCTTTAGTGGCAGTTCCTTCGCTTCTTTACACCGCGCCAGCATCGGCTACTGAAATATCAAAGCCAGCCTACATACTTGCTAACTACAATGCTAACGTGGCAAATGTTGTACAACTAATTAACAACATTAACAATACAACTGCTACCTTCCAAACAAATTTAGAGGCAGCTTTGAAGGCTTACAATGCTTTAACAGAAACAGAAAAACAGTATGTTACGAACTACTCCACATTGTCAGCACATCAGCAGACAAGAATTGCTTATCGTAAGCTTGCTACACAAATTGAAGAGAAATTGTATTCTGTGGATTCTACGGCCCCTAATTATTATCAAAATGTTACTGAAACAAAAGATTGGTATAATACCCTGAATGCAGCGCAAAAAACCTTTGTAAGTGCATCTGCGCAAAAAATTCTAACTTCCTACATCGCGCCAAATACATCTGTTGACAAGGTGGTCAATAAAATTCAATTGATTAATTCATCTCGTCTCTCGTTCCATAAAGATGTAGCCAATGCTCGAGCAGAGCTTAATGCATTACGTAGGTTTTCAAATATTTCTTTACCTGCAGGTATCGAGCAACAATTACTTGATGCAGAACAGTTGGTTGTAAAGGATAAGGCAGTAGCTAAAGAAGTTGAAAACGCTATTGCAGCTTTATCACCAAAAACATCGACAGCTCAGGATGTGCAGGCAGTCAAAACTTCTTTTGAAGCATTAACACCTGTTCAGCAGCAACTCGTCCCAAATGTATGGACTTTAGTGGATTTTGTACAAGGAACACATACACTTCCTACAAAAGATAACATCCCTAAAACACCTGTTTTATCTGATGTAGCAGCTGTCCCAGGGAAAACTACAGCTATGACAAAAAATAAAAATATCTATAAAGCCAAAATTAATGTAGCCTCATCAGAAATTGACACGGAACGTTATATTCTAACAACAGAAGATAAAATGACCATCATTATTCCTCCACTTTATACACTTATCGATGAAGATGAAGGGGTTATGGATATTCAAGTAACAAAAAAGGCAAACCGAATTACTCTTCAAGCTACATTGAATAAAAAACCAGTAACCTTTGATGCAAATATGGAAATCATAATTGAAGGCTTACCAGCTAATTCTACCTTCAATCGCTCAAATGGCTTTGGCAAGCAAGTTCCAGCTGACTTTATCATCAGTGGAAATCGTCATATTATCCAAACTACTACTCCTGGCACGTTCCAAATCGTAAGAAATTAAATTAAAGCACTAAAGAAACAATGTTGGTTTCTTTAGTGCTTTCTTTTTGAAAAATAATCTCTATTATTACAAGTGCACTTTAAAAAAGAATAGACAAAGTCAAATAATCAAACTTATCTCATCGTAAATAAAAATATAACCGATCCATAAATGTTATGTATCAATAAACATTTATGAGGTAAACCATCCATTTTTAACTTATTTAGTTGTAGCAACTAGTTGATCCACAATGAAATCTAGCTGTTTTGATAATGAATAAATGTCGTTGTAGTAACAAAAACCAAAATCCATTTCGATAAGCCTTCCTTCTTTAATGGCAGGAATATTAGCCCAAACTGGATGATCTGTTAAATCTACCATTCCTTCATAAGATGAGCGGAACACATAATCTCCTGCATAATCTGTTAATACTTCTAAAGAAACATCGATTGCCTCATTGGTGTTGTTTTTATCATCTATTTTCTTTTGAATAATATCTGGTGCTTTTATTCCTAAATACTCATAAATAGCTTGAGAACCACGTCCAAAGGTATAGCTTGTTACAACAGACATTTTTCCTTTGCCACCTTCCATAATACTAACCGTTCTATCTGAAATACCTGCCTCTTCTAGCTTCTCTTGGCTATCCTCTACTTTTGTATAGAAATTAGCTAAAAGCTCTTTTGCTTCTTTCTCTTTCCCAAGTACTTCACCAATCTTTGTTAAACGTTCATCTAGTGAGGTTGAGAAATCGATCATGACAGTAGGTGCAATTTTCTCCATTTGATCGTAAAGCTCATTCTTACTTGGGATAATGATGACATCAGGTTTTAATTGGATTACCGCCTCGACATTTGGTTCAAACCATTCACCTAAACTTTCAACTGTTTTTAATTCTTCCTCAAATGCTGCTCCCTCTTGTATTTTAGAAGAACCCACTGGTGTCACATCAAATGCTAGTACATCACCTGTATAATACATCACCACTACTCGCTCAGGGTTAACAGGTATTTCTACGTCTCCTTTCATAGTAGAGACAGTTTTTGTTTGTGATTCGCTTACTGTTTGAGTGGTAGAGGCTTGTTTTTCCCCGCCCTGTGTACTGGTTGATGCCCCACTACTGCAAGCACTTAATAAAAGCGTCAGACATAGAAAGAGTGTTGTAAAAGCTGATAATCCTCTTTTATTCATTGGTTCATACTTCCTTTCATTATATTGATAACCATTCTCAATATAATCTTGGAAGCTCCAATCGACAATGGAGTATCTTTCAGACATTGAAGGACTATCTTTTATCAGATCACTTACTTTTTGCTTTTGACGGAATTTTGTAGGAGAAACGCCTACTCTCTTTTTGAAAAGTCTACTAAAATAATAGACATCACTATAGCCCACACCCATAGCGATATCGCGTAAGCTAGCATTTGTCTTCTCAAGCAAAATAGAAGCTTTTTCAATCCGTAGTTGAATTAAATATTCAATCGGGCTGCAACCTAATTGTTGCTTGAATTGAATGGATAAATGAGATGGACTATAGCGCAATGCCTTCGCAATGGATTCTAAGGTCAATGGCTGTGCATAATTTTGCTCTAGATAGGCTTTAATCTGACTAGAGACATTTAGTTTTTGAATGTCGACATTGTCCTGATCTAGCTGCATGAAAATTTCATTTAATAATTGATAGAATAGCGATTTAACAGTAAATTTGCTGAGGCTATTGGCATTTTCCCACTTCTTATACATAAAATATATTTTTTCAAACATTGTAATAGGCGAGTTAGGAACAAGACTGTATTGATAGTTGAAAGGATTATTTGTTTGTAACGCCCTTGCTATCATTTTATTTGAGGTTAAAGGAATGGAAGCTCGATAAAATATTAAAAAATATTCAAAGCCTTTGTCTGTAGCCATTATTTGTAGTGTGGTGCCCTTTCCACCGTGAATAAGGTGAAAGCCCTCTAGTGTATAGTTTATTAAATCGATTTGAACTTCCGCACCACCACCTGTGGCATAAAGAAACATATTTGCAGGCAATTTATATGATTTTCCGATTTCCTCAGGTTTGAATAGCTCATATCTTATATCGAGCACTTTGATCGTTGCGTGATTCCAAAGAAATAGAAACTCCTCTTTTGGTAGCATCCTACATCATTCCTTCCAATTCTTCACTACCTACAAGTTTATTATAATTGATAATCATTCTCAATATAAACCTGTATAAGCATAGAAAAATCACTCAAACAATCCAATGCCTGAGTGATTTTATAGAATTTCATTTAATTTTGTTTAGTATGTTGTACTAGCATTTTCAATTATTTAGCTTATTTTTTATTCGTGAGCCAGTTTGTTAATTCCTCTACCTGAGCCAACACGGCTGTTGGGTCATAATACCATGAACGCTCCTCAGGCCAAACATAAAGATGATCATTTTTTACTGCTGGCAAGCTACCCCATATTGGATCTTTCTTAAAATCTTCAACTGTACGATCATCTGAAGTCAAAATAATGTAGTCTCCCGCATAATCTGCCAGCACCTCTTCGGAAATTTCAGCCCACTGCTTTTCCATCATTTCATCTGCTACTTTAGCAGGTGGTTTGCGACCAAGTGCCTGATAGACTGGTTGCCCACCACGTCCAAAATTATCACCATATGCATAATACGTTTTGCCTGCGTCCTCCATAATAGAGAAGCTTGCATCCTTTGGAATAATCGCATCTACCTGTGCTTTGGCATCGGCAATCTTTTGATCATATTGCGCCAGCCAATCCTTAGCTTCTTGCTCTTTGCCAAGCAACTCTCCGAAATAAGTAAGTTCTTCGTGCGCATCCTTTAATTCACCATAGGGAATGACAACTGTAGGAGCAATTTTACTTAAAGCATCATAATTTTCCCCATTGCCAGTAATAATCAAGTCAGGTTTGAGCGCGATAATCTTTTCAATCGACGGTTTCCCATAGTCACCGATTTCTTCTACATCTTTTAATGCATCCTTTAAATAATAGTTTTCAAGTGCTAACCCAGGAGCTCCCACAGGTTTCACATCTAATACAAGCAAACTTGCAATATACTCCTCTGCTACAATACGCTGAGGACTAGTCGGAATAACAACCTCACCATTTGTCGTCTGAACAGTTTTTGCCTCTGCTTCTTTTGTATCTTGCACTGTAGTCGGACTAGAATTTTTCTCCTTTTCTCCACAAGCCGTTAACAGAAGTAATATTAAAAGAAATAGTGGCGCTATGAATTTTCTATTTTGTGTCAGCAATTTTTTCCCTCCATACATGCCAGTTGATAATCATTCTCACTAATTGTAGAAGAATGTAAAATAACTGTCTATGTATGAAAGTGATTTGTTGCTCTGTATATTTATGATGTTAATACTTCCATTAATTTTTGTAATTGCATAGCTGTAGATAATGGGTCATAGCCATAAAATAATTCATACTGATTCAAAAAGTACACCTGTTTCTTTTGCACCGCTGTAAGTGACTGCCATTTCTCCGAATGTAATACCCTCAAGAGATGCTCTTTTCCAAAATCTTTTGTAGGAAGAGCAGTGACGAATATATAATCAGCTTGAAAATAAGCAATATCTTCAATATCTACTGTTAAGTAACCTGTTTGTTCAATATTTCGTGTGACAATCGCAGCTGGTCGACTAAAGCCCAAATCTTCGTACAGTATATGACTCCCTCTTCCATGACTACTATTTAAACAATATGCCTGATGACTACCTATTTCCCAAACAATAGCAGTCCCTCTTGCTCCATGTTGTTGGTCAAGAATTTCGTTACACTGCGCTATCTGTTCATCATATTGCTGGAGCCACCTCTTACATACTTCTTGTCTATCAACGATATGGGCAATCAACCCAAATTGCTCTCGCCAGCTTAATTCTCTACATGGTAGCTCGAATATAGGAGCTACTGAAAGTAATAATGGTTTTTCGTCACCACCACTGTAGTTAATAATGATATCAGGACAGGATGCGGTGATTGCCTGATAATTTGAAGCAATATCATACTCATAGCCTTTTAGTTTATGCGTATTAGGGACAGGCTTGATACCCTCTAGAAATGGAGAGTATACACCCAACACCGGCGTAATACCAAGAGCTAGTAAGCATGCTGTATGATTGGTATTGAGTGCAAGGACACGCTTCGATTTCTGATAATAGACTGTTGGTGATACACCTACTTTTTCTTTAAATTTCCGACTTAAATAAGTTCCTTCATTGTAGCCAACTTCCTCGGCAAGCTCATCTAATTTAGGCATTGTAAACAATAGCCTTTTCTGTGATTCTCGTATTCTTAGCCATGTTATATATTCACTATATGTATAGCCTGTGTGCTTATGAAACGTACGAGAAAAATGCTCTGGACTTACTTGTGCTTTTTTGGCCATCTGCTCTCTTGTTAATTCTTCACGGAAATGTAGATGAATATAATGAAGTACTTTATCAATCCATAGTCCTTCTTTTTTTTGATTATTTTCACGTAAAAGGCTGTATAGCACTTCTAGCATTTCACCAAATAATTTTTGTAAACGAAACGGATTATTGCTCTCAGTGTTTGCTTCTTTTTCTACTTCTTTAGCTAATTTCATCAGTCGATAGGAGCATTGCTCAATTAAGATAGAAGCTTGCAATAAACGATCAATTTTGTAGCCATAAACACGATATTGAATGATGATCCCTCTGCTTTCACATGTTTCTAGAAGATGAAAATCGTCAGTATTATCTAAAAGCATAACAGAATTTGAACTAAGCCTAATGTGCCTACCTTGAAGCGTACACTCTATATATCCCTCATATACTATGACCATAAATGGGTAGGTGAATTGTGTTTCTATGTCACTTAACATTTCATTTAATTTCACTATTTGTATAGGTTGATAAAAAATATGGGACAGTAGCTGATTGTCTTTGTACATTTAAACTCTATCTCCTAAACATCAAATTGATATTGATTATCATTTTCATTATAATGAAATAGAATGATAGAAATCAATTGAAATAGGAGGCTTATAGCTTTGAAAAAATTTATAAAAAAGAATGCCTTTTTAACTGGCATTTTATTTATTTCCATCCTTTTGGCTGCATGCGGAACTCAATCTTCTTCCACAATAGAGAAGGCAAAGGAAGAAAACTCCAATCGAGTATTAACAGATTCAATAGCACATGAAGTGACCATTCCTAAAAATCCCCAACGCATCATAGCTCCTTATCTAGAAGATCACCTTGTAGCATTAGGTTTAAAGCCCGTTGCACAATGGTCCGTAAAGGGTGGGACTTCTATCCAAGACTATCTCCAGAATTCATTAAAGGATATTCCAACAATTGAATTCGATCTTCCCTATGAAGTTGTGACAAGCTTTAATCCAGATTTAATTGTAATCGGTTCTCCTGAAATTGCTGAAGGTGAAAAATATAAGCAATATAGCAAAATTGCACCTACGTATGTGATGGGAACGGAGGATAATAATTGGCGCAATAAACTATTAAAAATGGGCGAAATTTTTGGTCAAACAGATAAGGCAAAGGAAGTTCTAGCAGATTATGATCAATTCGCTAAAGAAGCAAAAGAAGAAATTCACAACAAAGTCGGGAAGCCTTCAGCCACTGTGATCTGGAATATCAAAAATTCAATCTATATGGTAAGTGACACAGCTTCTAGCGGTGTTGTTCTTTATGAGGATCTTGGGTTACAAACGCCAAGCCTTGTGAAAGAGATGTCAGCTTCTGCTGCTGGTGATTGGTCGCAAGTTTCTTTAGAAAAATTCGTTCAAATAGATGCTGACTATCTTTTTGTTATTAACAGTGATAGTGCAGGTAGCTCTGAATTGCTAAGCGATCCTCTGCTAGCTAATATACCTGCCATTAAAAATGGTCATGTTTATGAATTCGAATCAAGTTCGAGCTGGTTATATTCAGGTGCTATAGCCAATCGTCAAATTATTGAAAATGTATTGGATAGCATAGTGAAATAAAAAAATCCCTTCAGTTTTGTTTAAAAGCTGAAGGGTATTATTGTGATCTGTATCTGATAAAGTCTCGAGGATTCAGCCCATATTTCTCCTTAAAAACCGCAGCAAAATGGCTCGGATTAGAATAGCCAACAGCATTCGCTACTTCCATAACATTCATTGTCCCGCTTTGTAATAAATAACATGTCTTCTCCAAACGTTGTTTTTCTGTATAGAACTTGGGAGCTTTATTGTACAAAACGCTAACAATACGACAATTAGTGTCAAAACTCCGAAAATTAGCCATGCTCCTCTCCAATTTAACTCAGGAAGTTGATAAGCAAGAAAGTACGATCAAACCTGATAAAAACATCCCTATCCCGGCTCCACTCATTAACAGTCCCATGACCGTGCCTCGTTTCTTAGGATACAGGTTAATAGCTATCGATAGTAGTGGCAATAGACAAGTGTACTCCCAGCACCTGCAAGGAACAGTGTGATGGCAGCCAAACCAGAAATTTGCAACAAACACCCGTCCTACCCTAAAATGACACAGGCTCCCCCTGCTAACAGAACATTTTTTGCACCAATGTGCGTTGTAAGTATTCCGGCACTGTTAGTAAATAACCTAAAAACAGCATTGTTCCTAAGTAACCAGATTGAGTGGTCGTGAAATTCATTCCCTCCTGCATAAACGGCAATATAACTGCATATACCATGCGACCAAATCCCGTAGTTGTAACAATTAATAGCATTCCTGTTATGACAAACATCCAATAATTTTTTATTTTTAACCCCCTTTCATTACACGAATCTTAGTCCAATGAAAAGTCCATTCTCCACCAATGGAAGGATACTTATACGGTAAAACGGATTTTAATTTAAGGTTACAGTTAGATTTTTGGATAAACCTTAATGGCCCTTTTTCATTTTATCCATTGTTCTAGGTCACTGACTAATTTATGCTAGCCTATATCGATAATGATTATCATTTACGGAGGAAGAGACATGAAAAAATTAAAGCGACATATGCTCATTTATAGCTTATTATTACTGGTTAGTATCATACTAGCTGCTTGTGGTTCTACCAATGAAGAAACAAAGAAGGAAGAGACAACAACATCAGCATCAACCACTCGTGTTTATAAGGATTATTTAGGTCATGAGGTTGAAATTCCTGTAGATCCTGAGAGAGTGGTTTATCATGGAGAAGGATTCGGTGATTTACTTGCATTGAATATCAAAACAGTCGGTGCTGGCTTCTCTTGGATTACAAATTACGCTTGGGAAGATCGCGTAGAAGATGTGGAGGACGTTGGTTTTCCTATTAATGTGGAAAAAACATTGTCATTAAAGCCTGATCTTATCATTATTGGTACTTCAGATGAAAAAACATATTCACAGCTTTCTAAAATCGCCCCTACTATCGTGTTTGATACTTTTGCGCCCTTAAACCAACGTTTAACAGAGTTGGGCGATATACTTAATAAAAAAGAAGAAGCAACTCAATGGATGGATGCTTATACAGAAAAAGCGGATAAAATGTGGGAGTCGCTTGTAGCTGATGACATCATTAAACCAGATGAAACGGCATCGGTTTTAACATATTATCCAGGAGATCGATTATTTGTCATGGCACGTGCTGGACTTTCTCAAGTTTTATACGATTCAAATGTGCTTAAGCCTGGCGACAACATACAAAAAATTCTTGATGATGGAACAGGCTTTGCTGAAATCTCCACAGAACTTCTTCCTGAATATGCTGGTGATCGAATTTTCATCCTCACACCAGTGGATGATGAAGCAAAACAATCGACAAAAGAAATGATGGAAAGTCCAATTTGGAAGAACCTACCGGCAGTGAAGAACGGTCATGTCTACACATTTGATATTGAAAAAAGTGATAGCGATGCCTCAACAAGAGAATGGCTGTTATCACAATTACCTACTATGTTAAAAAAATAACTAACAAGAGACATTTCATCTTTGTTGAAATGTCTCTTTACTTTTTATACAATACAGTTAATTGATAATCATTTTCATTTACTAAGGAAGTGAACAGATGGAAGACAATAAATCAGCTTCTATTAACAATGATTTACTATTTCATTTAGAAGATATTGACTGTATTTCGCAGAGCTATCCGTTTATCTCGACTTCTCATCATACGATGATACTTTTTACAAATGGCTGTGGGACATTAACGATTGATGATATACCCTATTTGGTGACGAAAGGAAAAATTTTTCTTGTTCAGCCCCATTCTATGATTGATTTATCGGATATAAATCATGGTTACCGTTTCTATAAAATTGCCTTTTCAGCCTTTCAGCTAAAACATAAGCACCCTTCCCCACATCTAGGATCTATTTTTTCTGATGAAGTGGAATATACAATTTATCCGTATACACGATTAATTCGTCTTAGCGAAAATCTGTATAATTTAAATCCTAAATTGGATTTTCTTAAACAACAAGGAGTCTTGTATGAACTCTTAAATTTATTATTTGAACATCAGCTTCATATGAACTACCAGTTGACAATGACAAAGGCGGTTGAAGAAACTATCGACTATATACATAACTATTTTCAACAGCCTTTAACAGTGAAAAAGCTAGCGGAACTCGCTCGTATAGCTCAATGGCAATATAGTACGATCTTCCAAACCTTAACTGGGAAGAAACCACTTGATTATATTACAGATTTACGTCTTACAAATGCCAAGGAATTATTACTACAAACAAATGAGCCATTAAAAGATATTGCGCAGCAAGTGGGATTTGATGATGAATATTATTTTAATCGCCGCTTCCGACAGGTAATTGGAATACCTCCAAAAGAGTTTGCACGACAATATAAACAAAAAACTGTTGTAAAAGATTGGACAGGACACGAGGTAGCCATTCCTCGTTCACCGCATCGTGTTATTTATCATGGAGAAACGTTTGGGGATATGTTGATTTTTGATGTGCAGCCAATAGGTGGTAACAAAAACTCTATTAGTAAATCCTTCTATAAAAACCATGTTCCTTATATTCAAGATGTTGCCTTTCCAATCAATCTTGAAAAATCTTCGAAGCTGAACCCTGATTTAATTATCTTTACAAATAATGACGAACAGCAATATCAAGCACTATCTTCTATTGCACCAACAGTTACCCTAAATTCGTGGGATTCATTGGAGGAACGCGTTCTTTTATTAGGGCAGTGGCTTAGCCAACAACAGCGTGCAGAAGATTGGCTAGAATATTTTAAAATCCAAGAAAATACTATGTGGCAGCAGCTACAAACAGTGATAGAGCCTGGTGAAACAGCATCTGTTTTGACTTTTGATCATGGCAAACGTCTTTTTATTATGGGCTGTACAGGTCTATCCCCTGCTCTTTTTCATCCAGATGGTTTTCAACCTCACCCACAAGTCAAAAAGCTACTTCAAGCAGGCGAAGGGTATAGAGAAATACCAATAGATCACTTACCTCAGTATGCTGGTGACCGTATCTTTATGTTGTTATCTGATAAACCCGAATCGCAAATGGCTACGATGGAATTGATTAATAGCGATATTTGGAAAGGACTCCCTGCTGTACAAACTAACCATGCTTATTTAGTGGATGCAACAAAGTGGAATTATGGAGATGCCTTTACAAGAGAGAAGTTACTCGGTGCATTACCAAAACTATTGGTTACTGCCAAGTAATTCTCATACTTATAATAAGGGGTGACATTTATATGAAAAAGGGAAGTATAACAGATACGACAACTCAAATATCATTAAAGGATATTCGAGATTATATTGCTAAAAACCATCATCAACCTCTCACGATTAAGCATCTAGCACTCATTTCGGGTCTGAGTTCCAGTTACTTTGGAGAGGCATTTAAAAAGGCATTCGGTCAAAGTGCCACAGATTATTTAACGGCGCTACGTATCGGACATGCCAAGCAATTACTGCGTGATACCGATTTATTACTTCGTGAGATTGCTAGAAAAGTAGGTTACAGTGACGAATTTTATTTTAGCCGAAAATTTAAAAAGGAAGTTGGGATTTCACCTTCTGCTTATAGTGAGATGGCTCGCCAGCGTATTTCTACTTTTTCGGTCTCGGCTACTGGAAATTTATTAGCGCTTGGTATCATACCAGTTGCGGCTCCGCTGAATGCTAAATGGAGTCCTTATTATTACAATCATTATCAAAAGAAAATTCCCGTGCATGTTAATATATTTGATACAGAATCAGAGGATAACTTCAAAAAATTAGCCTCCGCTAAGCCAGATATTCATATTTTTCAAGAGGAACCCTCCCTCTCCATGCTTAATTGGCTTCAAACTATTGGCATCAAAAGTGTCTTTATACAAGCGAAGGATTGGCGAACACAGCTGAGAGAAATAGCTGTAGCTGTTAAAAAGCAAAGCGTAGGTGAGCACTTCATTCAAACATATGAACAAAAGGTATTACAGGCGAGATTAGAAATTAATCAAGTTGCTGAAAATGATACGTTTGCTGTTCTTCGTTTATGCGGTGATCAATTATTTATGTATTGTAATAAAGGGATTCAGGATGTACTGTATACAGATTTACAGCTTCGCTCTGTCGATACTCACCAACAAACATATAATGAGCATATTACACTTGATCAGCTAGTAAATATAGACCCTGACCGTTTGCTATTTATCATTTGTCCCGATTCACCAACCCGAAATTATTGGCTTACTCTACAATACCTTGATCGTTGGAAAGAGCTCCGTGCTGTAAAAAATGGACATGTCTATGTTTTACCTTCGAATCCTTGGTTCGAATACTCAGCTATTGCTATAAACCGAATGCTAGATGAAATGTTACTTATGCTAACCGGAAAAAATCCAAATCCTTTTCCTGTCCCCGTCCATGGTAACGTATCAGACAGTGATTTATAATTCCATTTGAGAATGATTATCACTGGAAGGAGACTTTGATGAACAATGAAACAAAATTGTCCTATTCAATGTCATACAATTATAAAATCTGCCTATTTATCAGCGATGTTTTTGCTAACTATCGGCATACTTTCCGCCTGCAATACCCAATCAAGCAATAAAGTGGAACAGGTAGAAACGCAGGCATCCTCAGAAAGTACAAAGGAGCAAAGTATTTATCCGTTAACACTAAAAGATGAGGTTGGTAATGAGGTAACACTACCAGCTAAGCCTACTAAAATTTTTGCACCTGTCATGGAGGATTCATTACTAGCTCTTGGTATCAAGCCTACTATGCAATGGTCTAATGGTGTTAAGCCACAGCTTTATTTACAAGATCAGCTACAGGGTATACCAGAAATTAGCTTTGCAAGCGGTCCCCCATCAGCCGAAGCCATTATGGCAGATAAACCAGACTTAATTATTTTGCACAATTCATTTTATATGGAAAATGGCAACTATGAAAAATATGCAAAAATCGCACCAACCTATGTTTTTAATAATGCTGCAAGTGATTTAGAAGGCTCTATTAAAGTTTTAGGGCAACTACTTGATGAAACAGACAAGGCTGAGCAAGCCATACAGGATTATCAAGAAAAAGTAGATGTAGCAAAAACAAAGTTATCCTCTATAACAGAGGGAAAAAAATTGCGTTAATTCGCTTTAATGCAAAAGGTATGTTTTTCATGACAGATGAGTATTTTAGTGGGTATGTCTTAACACATGAATTAGGATTTGAACAAAGCAGCTACGTGAAAAATGGTGCCTTCGAAGTATCATTGGAGATTCTACCTGAACTGGATGCCGATTATATTTTCCTAATCAATGATGGTAATCTTGGGGATGAATTTTTAAATGAGTTGAAGAACAGTAAAATTTGGCAAAGTACAGCAGCCTTCAAAAACAATCAAGTATTTGAGACATCCGAGGATTACTGGCTAAATGGCGGTATTCATGCTCAAGCAAAAGTGATAGAAGATGTATTGGAGTTTTTAGCGCCATGATAACAATGACAAAGAAACCTTATACATCAGAAAACTACTTTGAAGTTGCCATGACATCTCGTCAACAGCTAGATTATCGCATTTTAATTGCAAGCCCAACAGATGAACCACCAGCAGATGGTTATACTGTCATCTACGCCTTAGATGGGGACGCCCTTTTTCCAACACTTGCAGAGGCAGTGAAATTACAAACACGTAAACCAAAAGGCTATGATCCTATTCTTGTTATTGGCATCGGTTATCCCTCAACGGAACCTTTTGATATGGAGCGACGCTGTCTCGATTTTACACTACCTGTTAACAAAGAACATCTGCCACCACGTCCAGATGGAACGCCTTGGCCTCCAAATGGCAAAGCTAATGAGTTCTTAGATTTTATTGAACATGAGCTCATGCCTGCTATAGCAAAGGAATGGCCTATCAATAAAAAGAAGCAAGCGATTGTTGGTCATTCTTTAGGCGGTCTTTTCACACTATATGCTTTATGTGCAAAACCTCACTTATTCAGTCACATTGTAGCTGGCAGTCCCTCTGTTTGGTGGGCTGACAATGCAGTACTAAAAGTAATAGACAGATGTTTTGATGATTGGAACGGTCAGCATGCTATCAATCTCTTACTCACAATCGGTGCTAACGAGTTGAAAGATATGTTAGAGGGAGCTGATCTAGCGGCTGAACGACTGAAGCATTTAAGCGACCAAAACATTCATACTAATTATGTGAAGTTTGATGAGGAGGACCATGTGAGTGTCCTACCTTGTATGCTCGGCCGGCTTCCCCGGTTTTTGGATACGTAGTAGAAAAAACCCAAGTGGTAATCATTCCACTTGGGCATTTTTATAACATTTACTTCTCTTTCTCCAAAAGTTCCTTAAGCATGCTAGCGATTTCTTCAACTTGTGATTCTACAGCAATTGGATCATAAGGCCAGAAACGCTCTGGGTTTAAGTTGAATACGCTATTATTTTTAACTGCTTCAATTGTCAATTGTAAAATTGTGAGGAACAAGTCATGTTAGTTCTAAGATCATTTAACCAAGAATAATGCTTTTTTAAACTAAATACCTTATTAATTTTTCGCATTCTTTATTTTCTTTTTACGGATAACCTTGAATAAAATGGTTACGATTATTATGATCATTATAAAACTTAAATACGGGATCCACCATTTAATAGTTTCAACTATTCCCTCCGATAATCCAAAACCCATTAGAAATTCAGTCATATTATCTACTCCTTTTATTTAAGTCTATTGTCTAAAATTACCTGTTTTGCACTCTGATAAGTTGCAATGAAATATATTACATATAGCAACAAAATAATACCAAAGCTTAAAAACATATTCTGTTTGATAGAGACTTCAAAAAATGGTTCTAATTTTTCTAATACAACCTTAGTAGTAAAGATTGATATGAAACTAGCTAAAATTAAAGGTGAAATAAAATAAAATCCAATTTGTCTAAATAACAACCTATTAATCATTTTTTTATCTGCACCAATTTTCGATAATGTTAGGTATCTTTCTTTGTTATCCTGGGTTTCTGTTAATTGCTGTAATGCTAGTATGGATAACGTGACAATCATTAAAATTATTCCTAAGTAACTGCTAATAAAAGCTATTACTCCAAATACGCCAAAGTAAGTGTCTTGTATCACACTCTTAGTTACATAATAAATCTTTCCATCAAGAGATTTTTCAACCCATTTATTATTCATTATTTTATAGACCGTGCCCTCTATTTCTTGAGAGGGAAAAACACCATTCAATAAGAAACTATCAGGATTCATATAATTTTTCATATTGTCTGGAACAACCACTGTTCCTACATCATTTGCCCTGGTTGAATTTGTTAAGTAAGTAATATTGCCAAATATTTTTTTGTTTGCAGGAGTGAGCTCCTTATCACCAATTCTTATTTTTCCTTCTTTATTTAAGAAATATTGAATATGTTTATTAAAGGGTTCATAGTTTGCATTAATAATGAATTTATTTTCTCCTAACTGAATTCCCTCTTCTCCAGATAGTTCCAATATTTTATTGTAATCTGTTTCAGTTATTAAAGTAACTTGTGACATAAGTATCTCTTGTTCTAAATCAGATAGTTTTACTTGTTGCTCTTTAAACAATTCTCCATAAGTTAAATCTGCATTAAACAACATTATCTCTACATAACTTTTAAGATTTTCTTTAAGTGGAATGCCATCTTGTTTTGCTGTTTCTAAAAGATTTTTGTTATCCTCATATGGTTTTACAATTGTTAAGTCAAATGGGGTTGCCGTGGTAACTTGTTTATTCATAGAACTTGTAACACTAAATCCTGTACCTAGAACAACTAGTGAAGCTATCAGTAATGCACTTAAGATACTTATTACTAGAAAATTGATTTGCATTTTACTTCCGAATTGTCGAAACAAAAATGAATTTAGTTCTTTAAAATACAGCTTTTTGTTTCTTTTAGCCAAGAACACCATCACACTGGAAATGGTATAATAAAACAAAATAATACCAACACCAAGAAGCGAGACTATCACAGTTAAATAATTCTTATCAAGTCCTAATTTCATTAACAATAGTATTCCAGTAGTTATTAAAGTAATTGCTAATAAAAAAAGGCTACTTGTCGCCCATTTGTTATAGACCTTTAACTCTTGATTTTTACGATTCGCAGTTAATAAATCGATAAGTTTAATGTTCATAATATTACGAGTATTAAAAAGTGCTACTATAATATAAATAATTGAAAAACTTATAATAGTTTCTTTTATAGCTTCTTTTGATAACAACAATTTATATCCTACAGCATCACCTACAAACATTTTTAAAGCTAATATCGAAATAACTTGTGACATTAAAAATCCTAGCCCAAGGCCTATAATTAAAGCAAATAACCCTACCAAAAAGGTCTCACCTACAAAAATAAAGGATATCCGCCATTTACTCATCCCTAATGTCATATAAATACCCATTTCTTTTTTTCTTCGCTTCATTATGAATTGATTGGCATATATGATGAGAAAAGCAAAAACAATTGCAATAAACCTTGTTAAAAGTCCAATATACGTAACTAATGCATCCCCAAAAATCTCCATAGAATAATTTAAATCATTTAAAGCTGGTTGTGATGATACTGAATTAAATGCATAAAATAGGCTGACACCTAAAACAAGAGTTAGAAAATAAATAGCATAATCTTTAATACTTCTGCCTACATTTTTATATATCAATTTAAAACTCATCATTGATATTTCCTCCTAGTAGTGCAACAACCTCCATTATTCGATTAAAGAAAGTTTTACGATCATCTTTTCCTCGTATTAGTTCATTAAAAATTTCTCCATCCTTTAGAAAAATAATCCTTCTGCAATAACTAGCATTATAAGGATCATGAGTAACCATCAAAGTTGTGGCATCTTGTTGCTGATTTAATATTTCTAAATTTTTCAGCAACATTTTAGCAGATTTACTATCAAGAGCCCCTGTTGGCTCATCGGCTAATAATAATGTAGGCCTTGTAACAATGGCTCTCGCTGCCGCAATTCTCTGCTGTTGTCCTCCTGACATTTGATATGGGTATTTGTACAATACTTCCTTTATATCCAAAGCGGCTGCAACTCTATCGACTTCATGTTCAATTTCATTCACTGGATAATTAATTATAGATAATGCCAAAGAAACATTTTCAAAAGCAGTTAGTGTATCTAGTAAATTATATTCTTGAAATATAAAACCTAACTTCTCACTTCTAAATTTTGATAATTTATGGCCCTTTAATTTTGTGACATCTTCGCCATCTATAAATACATGACCAGCCGTAGCAGTATCAATGGTTGAAATACAATTAAGTAAAGTCGATTTACCACTTCCACTTGGTCCCATAATTGCTATAAAATCGCCTTTTTGCACTTCAAATGAAATGTTTTTTAATGCATGGGTTACATTACCCTTATTACCATACACCTTTTCAATATTTTCAACTTTTAATATTGTATTCACTTCCCAATTTCACTCCTTTTATGGATGACTTATCCTTTTGCTACCATAATATTACCATTTAATGAATTAACAAAAAATCGATTATTGTATCATAATATTACCGTTTTGTAAGTTTACTTACTATGCACTATAATATAATGAAAAGGTATAAATTATGGAAATAAAACCATTCATTGGTTCGATTAAGGGGAGATTAAAAATGAAAATATTCATTATCGAGGATGATCCAATTATCAGAAAGGAACTTTTTGATTTTCTAGAGAGATATGGGTATGAATGCATAAGTGGCGACGATTTCACAAAAATTGTAGAAGATGCTCTACAAAGCATGCCGCATTTAATTATTTTAGATCTTAACCTTCCTTTTCAAGACGGTTTTCAAGTGTGTCGTGAAATTCGGAAAGTGTCTTCTGTGCCCATTATTATAGTAACTAGCCGTGACACTTCCTTTGACGAACTATTAAGTCTTCAAATAGGAGCAGATGACTTTATTACAAAACCATATGATTTACAAATCCTTTTAGCTCATATTCAATCCGTTTTAAAGAGAACTTACGAAATTTCCAAAAGTGCTATCCTTTCTTATAAAGATTTAACACTGGAAATATTAAAGAGCAAAGCTATTTATAATAATATAGAAATAGAACTTACAAAGAATGAATTATGCATTCTTAGATTATTGATGATGAATAAAGGAAACGTAGTTTCTAGAGATGAAATAATGAATGAGCTTTGGCAAAACGGAGATTTTGTTGATGAAAATACCTTAAATGTTAATATATCGAGGTTAAGGCGCAAATTGGAATCGATCGGTTTAAAAAAATATTTATTAACGAAGAGAGGACAGGGTTATCAGTTATGAGTTTAATTGAATTTTTTAAGGAAAAACAGTTAGCAATACTTTTTCATTTACTATCTTTGCTAATTATCTCTAGTGTCCTCTACTTGTATAATGAAAATGGAAGTTTAGTAATAGTAATAGATTTAATTCTTCTATTCTTCTTTTTCACACCAATTATAGTTAAATACTATCAATTAAGTAAATATTATAATGAAATAAAAAATATTTCAAAACAAATCAAAGAAAAAACATACATCGCAGATATTGTAGAGGAACCCCCTTTTTTTTCAGGGAAATTCTTCTACAACATCTTAAATGAAGCAACAAAATACATGAATGATTGTATGTTCTCTTTGAAAAACTCTCAACGTGATTATACCGACTACATTGAACTTTGGGTGCATGAAATAAAAACACCAATCACTGCACTAAAGTTAATTATAAGTAACCATAAGACACCTGAAAACATCCTTATTCAAGAAGAACTATTAAAAATAGAAGGTTATGTTGAACAAGCTCTATATTATGCAAGAAGTAGTACTTTAACTCAAGATTATAGAATAGAAACATTTACCCTTGATAAGGCTGTAAATTTAGCCATTAAATCATTATCTCTAAGTATTATACGTGCCAATGGTAGTATATATAAGGATAATCTTGATTTGAAAGTCACATCTGATTCAAAATGGATTATTTTTATTTTAAAACAATTAATAGATAATGCTATCAAATATCGTCATAATCCACTTAAATTATCCTTTATTGCTAAAAAAATAGAAAACGGTACTTTATTGTTAATATCAGACAATGGTATAGGTATAGCTTCATCTGATATTGAGAGAATTTTTAAACGTGGGTTCACGGGAACCAATGGTAGAAACTATGTTAAATCTACTGGTATGGGTTTGTACCTTTGTGAAACCTTGTGCAAAAAATTAGGGTTACGCATAAGTGTAGATTCTCAAGAAGATACTGGCACTACATTTAAAATATATTTCCCTGATAAACTACGATTATTCCAAGAAACTAAATAAAATATTATATAGAGTTTATTTATTTCAAATCTCTTTTTTTGATAATATAGAGACCTATTATATAAATTACTACTGAAAAGAAGCTTAAGTAAATAATATCATCAATATTGTAGTATAGAGTAGAAAAACCATCAGAAGCAATGTAAAATGGTGTATTCTCCATAATCGTCTTCATCCAACTGTCATCTCTTTCTACAATTTGTATACCAATGTTATATAAAAAAATATATAGAACATATCCAGTTATTAATGAGTAAACGCGATTAAACGTAATAGAAATTGTAAATATACCTACTGATAAGATAGAAGCGAAATAAACTATATATACAATCCAAACTGAGAATAGCGTACTTAGGATCTCCATACTAGAGAAATGTTTACCTATGATAAGTTGAACAGTTAATCCAATTAATATATTAAAAATGCCATATAAAGAAGTATAAAATAAAAATGAAACACTTTTAATATGAATTATTTGACTTCTACTGAACATACTACTAAATACCATTTTCGAAGTTCCAAAACTAAACTCGGATCCTATCATATTACTGCCTAAGTAAATAAAGTAAATTTGTATAATAAATAAGGAAATACCAATATTTCCGCTTAACTCTACGCTTTTACTTAAGTTCATCTGATAATAAAGAACATTATCAATAATTGTAGCAATAAATAATATTATTAAAAAAACGTATGTTGATGTATCAAATATTTTTTTTATTTCCATTCGGCTTATAGAAAACATACCAGTCATATTATCAATCTCCTAAATTTCTCTTTTATTAATAATTATTAAAGATACTAAAAATAATACTAAGCCTGTTAATGCTAAACAAATATTATTTGATATTGATAAATTATTATATTGCATTCCCTTATAAACCAAAGCCAGTGGATTCTCTTTAATCCAAAGAGCTAATTTTGTTGTAGAGTCTAATTTTATTAGAATAATACCTCTAATCATACTCTCAAATGAAAACATAGAAATAATGGAAACTATTGTTGCAATTTGACTGAACGTAATAAACCCAATGATGAAAGATAAACTTGAAACAAAAAAGGAAATAAGTAAATAATTTGTTAGATTAGTAAAAATATCGTGTGTAAGATTATTCAGAGTAAATTTATTATGTTCCCATACCCACAATAAATTGGCTAGTAATCGGTGAATAGTTCCAACAATACATCCGATTAAAATCAATGAAAGTAATTTTGATAGGACTATATTTATACGTGATAAAGATCCTGTGAATATTATTCTAGAAGTTTTTAATGAAAACTCTCTGGACATAATAAAAGAAGGCATAATGAGAATAATATAGTACGAAATATCACCAAAGTAATTGTAATATGTATCCAAATCCGAAGGGGATGGATACATGGGCCTTTTTAGATAAATTGTAATAGTGTATAAAACTGAAATAAATAAACTTGACCAAATGCCGTATCTTTTGAATAATTGTTTAACCTCTAATATTGATATTCTTAAAGTGCTATTCAATCTTATTTCCTCCCATTAACTCAAAAAATCTCTTTTCTAAATCTTTGCGAAGTGGATAAATAGCATTTATACTAATTTTATTTTTTACTAAATCTACTATAAGAGAATCAGAATCTTTATAAAGATATTGAAATTTTACTTTATCTTGATCTATTTCTATAAAAGGTATGTTTTGTATATCATTTAAATAGTTTTTTACCATTTCTATTTTTTTAGTTTCTATGATAAATTCATGTAGCTCTCTATCAGTCTGTTTTTCTGTTTTTAAATCAATATAATCTACTACTGTTCCCTTCTTCAAAAACAAAACTTTATCACAAACAGCTTCAATTTCTGATAAAATATGGCTGGATACAAGAATTGATATCCCTCTTTCTTTTGAAATTTTTCCCAATATTTCTCTTATTTCAGCAACTCCTTCTGGATCTAAGCCATTTGTGGGTTCATCTAAAATCAATAATTTAGGATTATTAACTAATGCCTGTGCAATTCCTAGCCTCTGTTTCATTCCTAAAGAATACCTTTTTACCTTCTTATGAACAAAACCTTCAATCCCCAATAAATGGATTACAGATGAAACATTATCTCTATCATATCCCCCTGAAACCTCTGCAAAATAAATAAGGTTATCCATTCCACTCATATGGGGATAAAAACTAGGGTATTCAATCAGTCCTCCAATACGTTTTATATGTTTTAAAGGCTGCTTTTCAATATCAAACCGAACCTCCCCCTCAAACTTCGTTATTAATCCCATAATTATTCGCATAAGGGTTGTTTTCCCTGCACCATTTGGTCCAACTAAACCTATTACTTCACCCTTTGGAACTGAGAAAGAAACATTATTAATTACTTTATTATTTCGATAACTCTTTGTGATATTCGACAATGTTAAAATATTACTCATTTCTTTTCCCTCCTTGTAATGCATCTTATCAATTACCCACAATAACGTTACTGATTTTCCATAAAAATGGTTTATATTTATATTTTATTAAAATAAGTATTTATTGTAAAATAATAACATTTATAAGAGATTACTCTTCATTAAAAAAGATATAGCAAATTGTAATTTAGTAGTCTTTCTCCCTAGCTGAAAAGAGGCTGGGACATAACTCATTTTATTGAGAAAAAGGAAAAAATGAATGTTAGTTTTGTGGTTTATTAAAGTATATGTATTCTAATAACGAAAAAAAATGTTAGACCAAACTTGTAAATGGTCTAACATCTTTTCTTTTGTCCCAGCCTTTTGTTGTAACTTTACTGTTTTCAGGAAAAACTAAGGTCTAACCTAGACTTTCCAATATGCTTATTTTGTTAGCATATTTGGAAATTCTTCTAGAAACATGTTACTCGTTGTCATATCATCATAATTCCATTTATCCTCTATGGAATGCACTTTATTATTCTTCACAGCAGGTAAGGAGTTCCACAATGGCTCTTGTTTTAATTCCTCAAATGCCTTTTGATTCTCCTTATCTCCCGAATTCAATTTGATTGAGCTGTACCTATACCTTTCCACGGTAAACAAAAATAAAACCATAAGAAGGCATCTTATAAGAGTGTAACGTTTCCCCCATTCTCCAAACTTGTTGCCTAACATCCAACACTTTGATAGCAACATCATTCCACAGGTAAATATGGTCCACAACATTCATATTGCACTTACTCTCTATCCACTTTGCTACTATCACTATAATTGAAAATAATTATCAAATAAAAACCAAGCTACGATAGATTGTAGTTTGGTTTTTGAAAGTTTCTATGCTATTTATTTTTTTGCATACTACTAAAGGCATCTTCTATAAAGTCAGGCTGTTTCTCTAATAAAACTTACAATAATTGTTTTTTGTATAAACGTTGGAACGAAAAATACATGATATTCGAATATCAATAGTTTTCGATTTTTCTTTTATTTCAATATAGTTAGAAAAATCAGCAAAGGTTAAAATTATATTTTACAGGCAAATTTATTATTTTTTACTGTAATTATTACCTTTTAATTAATGTATACTGCAATGAACCATTTTCATCCATTACTACATTTCCATACTTATCAACTGTTAATAGATAAACCCTTTGCCCCTCCATGAATATTGCGTTGCTTCCTGTAGCTTTCAAAGATAATCTGAAACTTGCTTCTGATTGATTTTGTTGTTGTGGACTTGTCGTTAATAACTTTTTACCAGCCTGTGTAATGCCTTGAGTCCATTTTCCAGTTTCAATACTATTAATAATATCTTCTTTTGTGAGAACTTGAGAAGCTGAGTTAGTAACAGCGTAATAATATGTTTGTTCCCATGAAAGCTCTGTGTTGATTTCAACACTTACTTCCATAGTTGGGGATGTTTTAACATCGCTTCCACCTAAAGTTCCTGTTAGATATGCTTCTATAATTTTATTGTTTGCATTTGGTTTTGGATATTGATACTTTGCAGCCAGCTTACTAAATTTCCAACCACCTTTATCTGTTGCAGTAGCATTTACTGTAATGTCGAAGCTTTGCGTTACTTCATTAGCAAACTTAATAATAAGTTGACGAGGCTCCCACTCTTTTTTAGCTGAGGTATCTTCCCATTCCCATGTATAAGTAGGTGAGATAGCATTGTCTGTTTCAGGATCAACTAATTTAAAATCAGAACCATTTAAATCAACTGCCTCAGAAAAAGTTACCTCAAATGTTTTACCATCGAGCTGTTTTACGATTGGATCTTCGACCTTTGGTGGTGTGCCATCAGAGAAGAATTTATATGCCATTATCCCCTTATCAGTTTCACCTTGTGTCAAAGTTATTGTTTTATTTTGGTTGTCATCATAAGTATAAACTTTTGACTCTGTTCCAACTTGAAGCATCGTTGCATTCTTATATCTATCCTGAACTGCAACATATAGCTCGTAGTCCTGATGAGGCTCTAGGGTAAAGCTAATTTCATTTGTATCCTTTCGCATAGTACTAGTGCTTCCTCTTTCAATAACCTCCTCCGCATTAGTTGGTACAGGAACTGATGTATCACCAACCTTTCGAAGAATATAATAATACGTACCCTCTTCATCAGACATAAATTTAAAGGTAGCCTTTTTATCGCCTTCAGCTATCTTAATAGAGGTATTTTCAATCTTTGGTGCTAATTTATCATTAATAACTTGCTTTGTTTGAATATCTGATATATTTCCTGAACGGTCACGCAATACCATATAAATAGAATAACTCTTAAATGAACTTAAAGGTGGATATTTATTTGGTAATGGAATTGGAACCTTTTGATCCCCCAATTGTGCTGGTTTATCGCCGCCTCTCCCGACAATTTCCACCATCTCTGATCCAACTTGAAAATTGGATGCATTTGATTGAACTGCCTCAATAAAGCGAAAACGATCTTCAGAAGTTAGATTTAGTCCTGATTCCATTATTAAATAATGATAGGTACCTGCCTTAGTAGCATTAAATGTGAGCAAGGTTAAATCCTTTGCAGCATTGATTTCAGGTTCCCCTTTAATAGTAAGGATAGGCAATTTACTATCTTTGTGTAAATATTCAGCCGTATTCCTAGGTGGATTACTATTAGGCGGTATATTATTAATATTTTCAAATTCAATATCAGCTAAATCTTTAACATTCGGTGAAATAGTTACAACTAGATTATCTCCATTAACAAAGCCTGTTAGTGATGGGATAGTAAAAATAAGTCTTTTTTGAGCTTTATTATAGACAACTTTTGTAGGGTGGATCGGTTGCTGTACTCCTTGGTTAACTATTCCAGTCCCTGAAAGATCATAGTTCTCTATTTTTTCGGCAGAAATAGAATCTAAATCTTCGCTCACTGTAAGATAAAATTCATTTTTAACTGCATCTAGTAGAACAAGCTCTCCTCCAACAACATATGGGGGAATATTATCAAGTGCAAGAGTTGTAAACTTTTCTACAACAGGTTTTTCAGAAAAATTACCTGACTCATCTTTCATAACAACGTAAAGCTGATATTCTATTTCTGCATCTAATCCAGTTAGAATGTCTTTTATGCCAAGTTCACCAGCTTTTGCTTTGCCTTTTCCTGTTGGGTTAGCAAAGATGTCAGCCGTTGTTGGGTCGGGAGCTGTTGTATATTTGCGAACATAGTAGTAATAGTCCCCAGGCTCAGTTGCTCTAAATGTGAATTCAGCACGTGTACCTCCATGTAAAGCAGATATCTTTAGACCTTCTACTTTTGGCGGAGTTCCATCTTTCATTTGGAATTCTTGAGAAACTATGTCCGATGCATTTTTCGAGCCATCCACAACCATGATGTAGATAACATATTCTTTTTTCTCACCTAAATTAGAAACCTTAATTGAGTTTGTTCCTTTGATGGCTGCCGCAGTTCCATGTGCTACGTTCTTATTTGAGAGACGGTTAACCATTTCACTTTTATTTGGTGCCTCTGCGCCCTTTTCACGCACAATATAATAGTACGTACCGACTTCATCAGAAGTGAAATCTGCTTGAATTTCGCTACCATTTAGTACTTTTACATTTGTAATACTAATGATTGGTTTTGTTTTATCATCAGGATTTTGATTCTCATTTTCCTCTTTATCAATTGGTTTGCCATCTGGATCAGTAATATTGCCTATATTATCTTTATCATCGAGGAAATCGTCGAAGATATTATTTGGTGATCCATCCTTAGGTAAGATGACCTTATCAATATACGTATAATCTCCAATATCAATTTTGCCATATGAATTATCAACAAATAATGTGCCAATTCGTCCATCAATATACAGCTCTAGATCTGTGTAGCTATTGTAATTGATCCAATCGATATTTCCTGAACCATAAATTGTAAGTTTTGTTTCTGTATTTAAATTTAACGTACCAATATCACCTTGAATTTCAAACTCACGCACATTTCCAATGATGTCTACACGTGGTAGTTTTGTATTTGTTTCAATTTTTGTACCTGTTTGAGATACTACTAGTCGAGAAACACTGCTGTTATAAAATTCTAGGTACTTCTCAACGTTTTTCATTTCCTCTTTTTCTTTAGACCAGTTAACAAATGGCTTATCATTTTCAGTATTTGGTTTTGTCCAATTTTGAAGATCGTTCGAATTGTTATTTGACGAATCATCGCCTTTATTGTTATCTGGGTTTGACCAATTAATAAATGAAATATTGTTACTTGCCACACGACCAAGAGCTAATGGTTGATTGTAAGTAGCCCCTAAATGCAATGGTGGGCGAACGGTTTCGTTGACAAACATTGTCCCTGTCAGCGTCATATTCGAGAATTCTATATAATTACCATTTACTACAATCGTTGCACCAAAAGAACCGTAATTTCCGTCAAAATCTAGAGAACGTGTGCTTGTCCCGCTTGCATTAAGGGTCAATTTTGAAATGGAGCGAATTCCCTTACTCGATAAATCCCCCTCAATGAATGCACCTTTTAACACCGGAGCATTATATTCGTTAAAAATATGAGCAAGACTCTCTGGAATTGTATATGACTGGCCATTTATATAAACTGCGTCATCATCCACATTTGTGATTTTGTAAGATGTTTCATTATTTTTCTTCTCTTGTGAACCCACTACAAACGAAGCAAACTGTCCGCGAGTAACAGGATCAAATGGAGAAAATGTAACAGGAGTTGTGCCCTTTGTAATATTCAAATCGATTAAAGTTTGAATATAGATGGCATTGTTTGTTTTGCTATTCACATCTTTAAAAATATTATTGTACGTAGGGGATACCTCTAGATGGAATCCAACTACAACCATTTTGGCTAGTTCCCCTCTAGTCAACACTTCATTCGGCATAAACATGCCATTTGAATAGCCCGACATAATACCTGCATTTTGCAATGCCGCTACGTATTTATAATATTGATTGCCCTTTGGAACATCCTTATAGTAAGGATCTTGGATATTTTTTGTATCCAATTTTAACGCCGTTGCCAGCATTTTCGCTGCCTCTCCACGAGTTACACTGACATCAGGACGGAAAGTATTATCCGCAAAACCGCTCATTACGCCCTGAGAATATAGTTTTAATATTTCATTATAATTGTCCGAGTATTGGTTAATATCCGTAAAGGGAGAAGTAGCCGCTGCTGCATTTGGTGGAGGTACTACAACAGCAATCCCACTTGAAGCAAATACTGTTGCAATCAAGGCTTTATTTACTTTTTGGATTTTAGATTTATCCATTCCACTCTTCCTTTCGTTTATGTATTTTGATACGTACAAATATCATTTGCTCATATCCTTTATATCGACCAAAGACTAGTGAACCTTCATAGATAAATCTAAAATAGTAGGGTAAATTTCTTCTAGAGTTAGAGACTAAAATACGATTTCTTTACTATGCGAGTCCATTAGCTTTCCATCACTGAATATTTAAAAATTCATAGTTTGCAATACATAAAAAAGAAGCCATTAAAGATAGATTCATAATTGGCTTCTCTTTATTAGATATTAATTTTGGACTTTTAAAAGTTCGGTTAGTTTAAAAACACTAAATTATTTCATTTTTATATATTACCTTGTTTACATTATGCCTAACAGTCTTATGACCTGCTTTTATACCTTTACCAATAGCAATCAGCATAACATCTAGATACCTATCAGAAATATTTAAGATCTCTTTCAATTTCTTAGAATCGTAGCCTGACATCGTAATTGTGTCAAAACCAGCTTCATTGGCTAACAAAACTAAGGACATTGAGGCAAGACTTACATCTCTAGTTAACTCTAACTTTAGATCTTCTTTTGTCTTACTTTCATAATAATTTATTGCAGCATTCGCAAGATAGTCTCTTAATGATTCATCAAAATAACCTGCCTGGTACCCCTCCTCATGAATTTTAATAATATTACCTTTGTTAAATGCCTGATAGTCGCCCAACATGACGATTAACGTTGAAGCTTCTACTATTTGCTGTTGATTAAAAGCTATAGGTAGTAATAAATTTCTTAAGTTCGCATCCTCGATTATTAAGTATCGCGTTGCTTGAATATTATTTCCGTTAGGCGACTTACTTGCACTTTCAACTAAGGCAGTCAATGTTTCTGAACTAATTTTATAATTTGAATCATAATGTCTAACTGAACGTCTTTTTTCTAAAATATCTTTTACACTCATTATGAACAACTCCTAAGTTATTATTGTATTGCGCCTCTAATTATAGTAAGCAATAATAAATAAGAAAATAACGCACAAAAAAGTGGTATAGCCACTTTTTTGTGCCTATTTAGGAGAGGAAGCACATGGTTAACTATAATACAGGAATCAATATTTTTATGGATATTGCAGGTGGCAAATGGAAAGGATTAATACTATTTTTCTTGAGTCAACAATCAGTAAGGACGAAAGAGTTTTATGAATTAATACCCGGAATTACGCAAAAAGTTCTAACCGATCAATTGAAGCAGTTAGAAAGAGACGGACTTGTTCGGAGAGAAATATTTAAAGAAGTACCACCAAAAGTAGAATATAGTTTAACAGATTTAGGAGAGTCATTTATACCCGTTTTAAATACAATGTGTACATGGGGAAATGATTATGCACGTTTAAAGGGAATTGCCAAGGAGCAACAAATTTGTTGTCATCAAAAGGAAAGCTAAGTTTTCCTTAATGGCTCCTTGTACTAATCACCTTTCTATAATTCGTATCAAAACCACAGCTTGTCACTTCGTTAGAATATCCCATAAAATGTAAAAAAGCCAAGGAGCATCGGTGCTCGCTTGGCTTTTGACGATATATAGGCATACATCTAGTCGTACTTGGGGTGTCATAAGGGAAAGGGGGATAACCTTACGTCTTGTCAAGTCGATCAAGAGATGTGGCCCGAGTTACATATCATTTGAACATAATTTAAAAGTCATGTGGCTGATGACTTATATACAGCTTGCCCAAATGATGTTTGCATTAATCATTACCCCAAAAATTAGGGTTGTAAGCTCTTTTGTTATATTTTTTTATTCCTTTTTTGAGACTCCAACTTTTACCTGATTTCGCCCTTCTTGTTTCGCAAGGTAAAGTGCGTCATCAGCCGCTTCAATTAGCGCTTCAGTTGTATGTGCCATTGCTGGATAGGCAGCTATTCCTGCAGATAATGTTATTGGTCTACCACATGGACTGACCGTATCGGCCAAAGTTTTTCGTAATTGTTCTGCGACTAGTGTGGCTTCCTCTATCGTCGTGTTCGGCAGAAGTATGACAAATTCCTCGCCACCGTAACGGCAACATACATCGCCTTCACGAGCTACTGATTCCATTTGTCTAGCCAAAAATTGTAAAACTTTATCGCCTACTGCATGTCCATATGTATCATTCACACTTTTAAAGTGGTCTAAATCTAACAAAATAATGACATGTGGTACCTTACTTGCTAACCATTCAGCAAGCATTGAATCCATTGTACGTCGGTTCGTAATCCCAGTCAGTGGATCAACAGTAGATTGATCTTTGAAAAAGGAGACCTGTCCATGTAGAAACGATAAACTTCGAACCAATGCATTCTTCAAAGAATAGGCTTCAAAGTACCATCCACTAACAGATTTTAAACCTTCTACATTTTTCTTATCTAAACTTTCTTCTGTTAATGATGCTAATTGTTGTAAGGGATTCGCAATACGTGTTGCAGCCCAAAGTACAATGATAATGGAAACAAACATAAGAGGCACAGATTTTATAATGACCTCCTGTACACGATCAAATGAAGGGGCTAATGCTACTTCTAAAGGTTTCTGCGCAACAACTCCCCACCCTGTCGATGCCACTGCACTATAGCCAGCTAGCATTTTCACTCCTTTTGTATTCTCAATTAGTTGGGCACCATCCTTGCCAGATGTAACAGCTTGAACGACTTTATTTTTTGTTACAATGTCATTAATACGACTTGGATCTTGATGATAGATAACTCGTCCTTCTGAATCAACTACATATACGTAAGAACCATCCTTACTATAATGTTCTCCCAACAAGGTTTTAAAGGCATTAGGTTCCTTTAAATAAATAGTGCCAGCAATCATTCCTAGATATTCATTGGACTCCGAGAAAATAGGATGCGATATAAAAATGATGAGCCGCCCTGTCATCGCCTCATATGGCTTAGAAATAATTGGTGTCTTTTTGGCTAATGCCTCTTTAGCGCCAATTGATGTTAAAATCTCTCCTTTAATTTCTATAGATGGCGGAGAGACAGATAAAACAAGTCCCTTTGCATTTGTTATAACCACCGAATTGAACATTTGATTTTGCAATCTCAAACGCTCTGTTTCCTGATTCAATACTTGTTCATCATCCATTTTCGTTCTCACCTGATCCGCGCTATAACCTAATATTTGGAAAGCTTCGTGTAGATAGGAATCAGCAGTTGAGGCCAATTTTTGAGCATAAACTCTATTCGTTTCTAGCGTATTTTCCTTAATGGAATCAATGTTCATCCTATAGCCGCCCCAAACACTACCTATGCTTGTTAAAAAGAATGCTGCCATTGCTACGCCCATTATAAGATGCTTTAATTTTAATCGGTGCGATTTCATTTTTCCCCTCCTATTTATGATTTTTTATATGTATATTTTGAGAGATTCTTAAACAATTAGTGCCTATTATAAGCAAAGACTCCTATAGGTAAAAGTAACATGTATTAATTGTGTAAGAAGAATCCAACACACCTCTAGGATTGTATCAATAAACGAGGTTGTATCATATAGAATCTGGCAAACAAAATTCCAACATTTTAGTTATTTAGATTAAAAATTGCAACAGCTGACGCTAATTATCTGAAATTTGATAGAAAATCTAAATTCTAAATTTTTTTACTTTTATTGTTATTCTGACATATAAAAGTTGAAACGTTTATTTTATAATAAAAATTAGCATAGGCAAGTTAAGATTTAATCTGTTATAATACTCATTAAAATATAATAAACTGTAATAATACAGTATATAGAATTCGCTTTTCACACAATGGGGATTATGAGAAAAGCGCTACTCGCCATCATCATCCAGATGGTTGTGTAGCCTACACAAAAAGGGGTTGGAAGATTTGGGTATTTTAAAGGGGTTAAAAATTCTCGATTTTTCTGCATTACTACCAGGACCAATGGCGACAATGATATTTGCTGATTTAGGAGCAGATGTCATCCATGTTGAATCTTCAAAGCGGGTTGATTTAACGCGAATTATGCCTCCCTATGACGATGATCACGAGGCATATATCCATCAACATTTAAATCGATCAAAAAAATCTATAACGCTAAATTTAAAATCACCAGAAGCTATCGACATTGTTAAATCACTTGTACAGGAGTATGACGTTATTATCGAAGGATTTCGACCTGGTGTAATGCAGCGACTTGGCATCGGCTATGAAGCGCTTAAAGAAATAAATCCTAAGGTTATTTATTGTGCGATTACTGGCTACGGACAAACAGGGCCTTATAGTAATCGACCAGGACATGATAATAACTATCTATCCTTAGCTGGCTTACTCGACTATTCCCGCCATAAGGATAAAAAGCCTGTTTCCATGGGCGTTCAACTAGCTGACATAGCTGGAGGGACAATGCATGCAGCAATAGGTGTGCTGGCTGCTGCCCTTCATCGTGAAAAAACAGGAGAAGGACAGTTCATCGATATTAGTATGACAGATGCTGTCTTTTCACTTAATGCTATGTATGGTGCAGCATTTATTGGAGGTGGACGTGTACCACAGCCAGAGCAAGAAATTTTAAATGGAGGCAGTTACTATGATTTTTACAAAACAAAGGATGGGCGCTTTTTCTCTGTCGGTAGTTTAGAGCCTCAATTTCGCAAATTGCTATGTGAAGCACTCGATATTCCCGAATTGATCGATAATACCTTCAATGACTCCTACTATACGCAAATTCGTTTTAAAGAGGCTGTTCACGATGCCTTCTTGTCCAAGACATATGAAGAATGGCTTGAAGTGTTTAACGAGGATTTTGAAGGTTGTGTAGAGCCAGTTCTAACATTTCCTGAAGCATGTGAACATCCACAGCTAAAGGCACGAGAAATGATTGTGACTATACCCAAAAGCGATGGCACTATGCAAAAACAAATTGCCTCTCCGTTTAAATTTGATGGTACGCAGCCTGAATACAAGCATGTTGGTGCTAAATTAGGCGAGCATAATGAGGAAGTTTTACTATCTCTGGGCTTTAATGCTGAACAAATCAAGGCTTTGAAGGAAAAAGGTGTTTTAGAGTAAAAAAAGGTGTCTAATACTGTGATGTATTAGACACCTTTTTTATACATACGCACTAATAAACATACGTAGGTTTTCAAAATGATCATCTATTAGTAGATATTTTTTGTAAATCTCCATTAACTTTTCAAAAAGCTCGTACTGCTCTGTTACAAACAAAACTCTTAAAATATTTAACATATGCAGGGAGGCACTTTGTGCTACAACATAGTATGGTGCATTTGGTTGACGATAATTGCGTCGCCACTCTTCCACAGACAAACCAATATGTTGTAGAGAGTTATTCACATGAAGTGCTATATCCTGTTGAACATATGCTTCAATTGCAATAAGCTGTTCACTACTAAAGTTTTTTTGTACTAATGAAGAATTAATTTTTTTATTCGATGCTAAAACATGCTCTTTTAATAAAAGTAAGCCATCCTCATAACGTGCCATTTTTACATAATGCTCTAGTAGAATGGCATATAAATTTTCTAAATAATTTAACTGATAATTTTTAATAATGGCAGGTGGTGTTGGTTTACGATTTGGTAATAGCTCTTTATACTCTAGTAATATTTCAATGGCATAATTATTTATTCGTTCATCCTCTAATAAATATTCACCATAATGTATAACCTTTTCACTCTGCTGTTCTCTATTTGCTATATGAAATAAAATATAGGCAATCAACACTTTTTCCTTCTCTGATAGTGCATACATTGAGTAGCGCCATTCCGCTTCAAATGAGGTAATAAACGATTTGACACTATTAAAATCACCTTCTGATAAGCAATAATGAGTAACAATTTGATAAAGACGTAACTGTTTCTTTGCCAAACAGCTAGCATTATGCTTATCCACATGAGTTATACACTTATCCAGTATCGCTTTATAGTTATTCACAAAGTTATCCACATGTTCACAATTTTCTCTCACAGAATGCTCGAAATGTCCCATTATTTCATAAAGAAATGTGAATTGCTCTAAAGGTTTGTGGATAAGCAGTGAATAAACTTTTTTTGTGAAAAGCCAATGCCAAAAAGATGCATGCTCTTTATACATCATATGCACTAAATATTCATCTTGAAATTTATATAAAATAATTGATTGTAGCTCATTAACTGGCATAGCTATTTGCATTCGTTTCCCAAAGACTAACCAAATTAATCGTTCTAAGTCTATTGTATGTTGTGCAAAAAGCTGCTCAAAAAAAGTATCTTTACCTTTTTGAGTATAGAAAAAAGTACTGAGACGCTCATTCACAAATTTTGAATCTAAACCATATTTGTCAAAATATATTTGCATTTCTGTTGATACATGACCCCAATATTTACGTGCTGTGGAAAAGGCAATATTCTTAGCCGTTTCTTCGTTTACTAAAAATAGATTGGGTGAAAGCGAAGTACCAAGTATTTTTGGATCTTCTTGCAGATTTAACTCTGCTTCCAACCAAGTTGCTAGTATATTTTCAGCACCCTTTTTACTTTTTTGTTTATAAGCCATGAATAATTGCTCATCACAGTCCAACAGCATAAAAATGGATCCTCCCATCAATTTCTACCAACAAAGATCTTCCCCTATCATTCAAATACATGATTTTTACACTCTTTCTTCAATATAACAAATCTTAACTAACATATGCTAAAAAAATATGGGTATGCATAGCAAAAACGTTAACAATATAAAAAACCACCTATATAAGTGAACACACTTTATAGATGGATATCATCTTTACCAAAACAACGGATATTTTCTTTTTTCTCGTAAATTATTGATCAACAAACCGAAAAATACAATTATGACTGCTCCAATTAATACAGGGGTTAGTAAATAACTCCAACCATAACCTCCTAAAATAATAATTATAGGATTGGCGCCTGCTGGAGGATGTATGACACCTAAAAAGGCCATAAAAAATATAGTTAATCCGACACCAAGACTAATAGACAATATATTGGAGCCTAGTAATGAATACATGGCCAACCCGATAAATGCCGAAATAAAATGACCTCCAATTATATTTCGGGGCTGGGACAAAGGTGCATTCCAGACGACAAATACAAGAACGCAGCTACCGCCTAATGATGCCATTAACCAAGGTGAATTGGTAATGTTAGTTAACCATAGCAACACAAAAATGCATATTAATCCTCCTATTGCTCCAGTAAAGGCATCAGCAAAATTTGTTCGAGATGGAGCATGACCTCCTCCTCTCATTTTTAATATAAAAGGTTTTATACTATTCTTTTTCTCTATTTTGTTTTCCACACCTATAATTTCTGTCATTAGACACCAACTTTTCTCTTCTATACTCATCTGTTTTATATAAGGTCCTGTTATTCATTTTTAAACTTTAACTATTATATCAACACAACAATAGATTTCAATCCAAACTTCAAATTTCAGACAAACATTTACTTATCTGACTTGTAGCTCATACAAAAAAGCAAACTTTTAAAAGTTTGCTTTTTCAAGAAATCATTATTAGTCATATTGTTTTTTAATAGTTTTATATATTCTTACCTTTTTCAATACAGTTTTAGGTACTTGGAAAGTGGCTGTGACAACCCCTGGATGGCGTCCGATTTCAATGGAGCCTGTGATAGTTGCTCTATTTAAAACCTCTGGTTCGCTCATCTCAAATAGCTTCGCAGCTCGACTAATCGCGTTATCAGTCGCCTCATTTAACGTTTTACCAGAACCAATCACCGACACTGGGAATGCATCCTCTACCTGTTTAACACCAAACTCCTCCGCTAGCTCACGTGCGCGACGTTTTTCTTCCTTGGTAAAGGGTTTTGCTGTATAAGGTAAGTCTTCTACATTTGGTAGTAAAATTGGGCCTTCCAAAGCTACTTTCTTCAATACCTTAACTTGAAGCTGCACAATACCCGCTACATCGGTTGTATGTCCTGCAATCTCGCCGTCCCCTTGCATAGCATGCATGTCTCCAATATATACACCACCGCCTGGTACCTTGACTGGACAAATAATAGTCGCACCTTCTCGTACTCGGCTGATATCCATATGTCCATCGGTACGATGTAAATCCAATTCTTCTTGAGTAAAAGCATATTCATGTGGTGCTCCAATTAAAAATGAACCAAAGTCACCTGCATTATGTGAATCAGGCATCGCTTTAGAAGGGGTTGTCCCAAGCTGACCTAAAAATGGTCGCATTCTCGCCAATACACCTACTAAGTCGCTTGGAGCCAATGCAACAACAGGATTTTGTACAGAATTTTCAGGTGTTCTCATGTAGTTTTTAGCATCAAGTGCAATTCGTCTAGCACCCTCTCGTCCAACAGTTACACCCATTTGCCCTTTATGATCGAGTGCCATCGTATAGCCGTTTGTCATTTTAAAGGGTGCCGTTTCTGTATCACATGTAGAACATCGAATTGCATGTGGGCCTATTCCTTTTACAACTGTGCTTGGATGAAGCTTGCCACAGCCTGGACATTTTACAGAAACAAACGGATCACCAATGAATCGATCTACAATTGCTTCATCATGGCCAGACGAAGTTGCAAGAGATGTGACCTGAATAGATTTAATTTTTATAACAATGGCGTCACCCACCTCTGCTCCTTCTACAAACACGGGCTTCGTTACTTCATGTCCTCCACGAATAGTAGGAGTAAGCATGGGTCCCCAACATCCAGGTGTTGTATTGGCAATAATCGTTCCACCATCCTTAAGCGGCCCTAACATCTTCTGTGATGGATCTAAAATACCATCAATAAACTCATTTACGAACAATGTTTCAGCGGCTTGAGGTTGCTGTATAAAATCATCACTTTCTACCTCTTCTTTTTCTAGCACATGCATGTCGTTTGTCATTTTCTAATCACGCTCCTAGAATAATTTTTATGTATATCGTTATATGTTAAAAATGCCCTCTACACTTGCAGAGAGCTATTTTTATCAATTGTTCATATATAAATCAAAAATATGTGAGAAGTCTTCTTTTTTATACTTATCTTTATGATCAATCATCCAAGTATTCGCAAAGCTTGTAATTTCTTTGAATGACGACGCAGGAGATATATTGTCATTGCCAATTCGACCAAGTGATGATGATGCTATGTTTAAACTTTTTTCCGCTACTTCTAGCTTATAAGCATTGTTCTTTTGTTCATAGCTAATGGCATGTAGTGCTTTATATAAATCTTTAATGTCATCAATAAAGCGTTTATGAATGTCGATGGATAGTGGGGAATTGCCGATTGTAAACTTAATTTCGACATCAAGGTCGATTGTTCCTGCTGTTTCGAGAAAAACTTCTGTCACAGTATACATTGAATAGTCATAGCGTCGCAGTAATCGTTTCTTGCTCATAGCACTTTCGCCATCTACATGAATAATTGCACGATTTGTAAAGCAATACTCATCAGCCTTCGTTTTAATTAAAAAGTAAATTTTTTCATCAATTTCATGTAAGATAAAATCATCTGCATCTGTCTTATCATAGTCCTCTCTTGGCACAACCACACCAATATCTGAAAGTCCAAGTGCATCTGCTGCTATCTTTTTAAACATCGTCATTCCTCCTAATTTGTAATACTCTTTTTACGCTTTAGAATCTGTAAAGGTTTCACCATGTATTGATTTATATAAAAAATGTACTTCTTTTCTTGTAGAATAAAAGCATTTACTGGTTAAGCTATACAACCCAACATTTCCTCTTTTCTATACATTTCATTTATAATAATTGTCAGTAAAGATTCTTCCAAATCGAAAGGTCGTGTGAACAAGTGCAAGAACCAACCATTTTAGTAGTGGATGATGAGGCAGATTTAGCGAATCTACTAAAAGTAAGCTTACAAAAAGAGGGCTACAAACAAATTTATACAGCTGGTACCATTCACGATGCATGGACAAGCTTTCAACAAACAACACCCGATATTATACTTCTAGATGTCATGCTTCCCGATGGTGAGGGCTACGATTTATGTAGACGTATCCGTGAAGTATCCCATGTCCCTGTGCTCTTTATGTCTGCTAAAAATGAGGAAATTGATAAAATTTTAGGACTAGCCATTGGCGGAGACGATTATATTACAAAACCTTTTAGCCCGAAAGAAGTAGCCTATCGTGTGAAGGCGCAACTACGTAGAGCTGGCTATCAAACACAAGATACCATAACGAATATTGTTGAAAAAGCACTACAAATTGGACCATTTCAGTTGAATGCCGATGAAACTGAAGTCCATAAAAATGGCGTATTATTGGAGTTAACAGCTAAGGAAATTGGATTAATGGCGTGCTTTATGCACAATCCCAATCGTATCTTAAGTAAAGAAACATTATTTGAACGTGTATGGGGAGAGGATTTCTTCGGTTCTGATAACACTGTTATGGTGCATATTCGCCGGTTGCGTGAAAAAATTGAGGAGGATGCCTCTAATCCTCTATATATCACAACTGTAAAAGGACTTGGCTATAAGTTTGTCATGCCAAAAGAGGCACAAGAATGAAGTGGAAATTAACTGCTCGCTTTCTCCTTTCCGTACTTTCTATCGTCATCATTGTTATTTTCGTCAATACAGCTATCTTCATGGGACTCCTTACTTATCGGCTAGCAACTGACTCTGAAGGCGTTTCTGCCACAGAAGAAGAACACTTTGTGCGGGAATTTCAAAAATATATCGAGATAAAAAATGGAGCAACTTCCATACGTGCAGAAGGAATCGAACAATTGCATCAAAGAAATGCGTGGATACAATTGCTTGATGAAAATGGTCAAGTGATTGATGCTCATTTTGCACCAGATAAAGCACCATTGCACTATGCACCTATCGACTTAATTCAAGTATATAAATATAAAGAATTCGATTCAGATACTACTGTGTATATTGGCAGTAAGGATTCCATTAGTTATTTAATCGGTATTAAAGGTAGCGGTGTTACAAGGTTTGTTACGCATGTTTCTGGCACATCACTCTTACAGTTTATAGGGAAATTTGGCTTGTTCATCGTGATTGCGGACTTGTTAGTAGCTACATTAGTAGGGTGGCTTTTTGGTCGTACATTAACGAAACCTCTTTATGCGATGATAGATCGCATTCATCATTTAAAGAATCATGATCATACGTCTATTAAGTCTCCTGGTGGTGTCTACAAGCCGGTTTTTGAAAACTTAAATGAAGTATCACGAGAATTGGCAGCCCATGAACAGGAGCGAAAGAGACTAGAGATTATGCGTGAAGAATGGATTAGTAATGTCTCACACGATATGAAAACACCACTTGCCTCTATTCGAGGTTATGCAGAACTATTGAATGATGCACAAATAACAAATACTGAGCAAATGGAGTATGCACAAATTATAGAAAAACAATCATTGCATATGCAAAATCTACTGGATGACTTAAATTTAACGATGCGTTTAAGACATCAACAGCTTCCACTTACACTAAATGAAGTGAACATGGTGCCTTTTATTCGAGAGATAGTGATTGAAACATTAAATACACCACAATATGAACAAGCTAATCTTATGTTTGAGGCGACAACCGAGAAAAGTCTGCATCAAATCGATGAACATTTTATGCGCAGAGCTATCATGAACTTTTTACACAATGCATTGCTTCATAATGCTCCCGATGTATCTGTCCATGTGTCTGTTGATGAGCATACTCTTACAATTTCTGATAATGGCAAGGGGATAGACCCAGAGGATCTAGAACATATTTTTGAACGCTATTACCGAGGCACAAATACGGACAATACTGCTGGGACTGGTTTAGGTACAGCTATTGCTAGAGATATCATTGAGGCCCATGGAGGAACAGTGACCATCACCTCGGAAAAAGGAAAAGGTACATGCGTTATTATTGATCTACAAAAGGAATACTAAATAAATAAACTAAATTTAACCAGTTGAATTTAAACGCTAAATACTTTGCACTGAACTTTCGTGTGGAAAAGAAGGAGTCTCAAAATTTGAGACTCCTTCTTTGTGCTATTTCATTTGATCCTGTACTTTAGTAGGTAATTCATGGAATTTTACTTCATCAAATGAAGTAACTTCTGTTTCCTTTTTCACGTAAAGCTTTAAATAAGCATCCTGGCGTAAATTTTTATGAGCAGAAAACTTTAATGTTTTCTCTTCCCCATTTTTATCGTAAGTAGGTAGCTCGTACCAATACATCTTAAAGATTTCACCACTATCTGCTTTATACTCCTCTACCTCACCATCAGCCGTGATATGAACATAGTAGGTATCTTTATTTAATCGGTTAAAATCTACAGTCATCAATACAATTAACCCTGCTACGAATAAGATAAACAATGCACCTATTCCGAAAAATACTTTTTTCATATTAATTCCCCTGTCTCACTATTTTATAAAACGAACGAACGGTAAAGATATAATAAATAAAGTAAATAGCTGAATAAGCAATCATCCACAAGATGACTGGTTTTGTAATATTCATGTTAAATAGCTGTGAAAATGCTAGTAATGCAAACACACTATGTGCAATACCCACAATAAGTGGCGCACTAAAGATAACAGCGACCTGTCCTGCTACTGTCTTTAAGATTTGCTTACTATTTACACCAATTTTATTTAAAATAGCATATTTTGCCTGATCTTCTTCGGCTTCCGTTAAAATTTTGAAGTAGATAATACTGCCTGTTGCCGCTAGGAAGACCAATCCTAGGAAGCTTCCCACAAACAATAGGGCACCAACTGTTGCTAAACTATCCTCATAGCTTTGCGGTACACTAGAAAATGATTCTTGTTGTTCAGAAGACAACTGCTGGTAAATGTCTTTCGACACGTCCTGTTGTTTCAAATCATTGTCCAATCCAACAACCTGCATCATAATCTCATCGGCATCAGTAGCTTTAAACTCTTGATCATTCACAACGAGAACTGTTCCAGCTGCTATAAAGTTTAATACACTTTCCGTGTACATCTTCTCTACATGGAAGGAGTCTCCGTTTTGTAACTTAAAGTCCTCTCCTGTAAAATCATGTGAAAATCGTTCATCATAGGCTGCATCCAGTAAAACCGTAGAGCCCTCTGCAATGTGTAGCTCTTTATCCTTGCCTTGTAATTTCGCTAAGCGATTATAGTCCGATTCCTTAAGTAATGTATATTCGAAAAATGAGAATTCATTATCCACACGTAAATTTTTCACAGCCAGTGCTTCATTATATAAGACATCCTGTTGTGAAAATTCTACTGTCTCGCCTTTCCACATAAATGTGTTTGGCAGCATCTGACGTACAGAAGCTTCTGCATTATAATACATACCGAAGACACCGCCACCTGCTGTAATCGTAGTGGCACTTAAAATTGCAATGATTGACAACGATTTGGCATTAGCTCGAATACGATACAATAATTGAGAAACACCGATTAAATTTAAACCCTTCCAGGACCATGATGTTGCTTTCTTTAATGCTGTTAATACAAAGACACTCACACTATGGAATAGAAGGTATGTCCCTGCAATTGTTACCCCTATAACCATTAATGGCGTACCTAATACCGTAAAGAATCTCCATATTTCACTCGTAAACATATCAGAGGCAGCTGTATAATAACCAAATGCAATAAGTACAGTGCCAAGTAAAGCAGCTACTAATGATGCACGTGGAATTTGCTCTCCCTGTTTGTCTGCATGGAATAAATCAATTAGTTTAAATTGATAAATCACACGGTAACCTTGTAAGGATGTGAATAAAAACAGTAGTGTAAAAATGCCCGTTGTATTAATTAGTGCCTCCATTGAAAATGTCAGGCTACCAACCACTTCATAGCCCATTAAGCGTACTAGTATCATTAATAGCCCTTGGGACATAAAGAAACCTAGAAGGATACCAAACACAAGGGAGACAAGCCCTATGACTAAATTTTCAAAAAAGAGCATTAAGCCAATTTTTTGCTTACGTACACCTAGTAACGAGTAAAGGGCTACTTCCTTTTTCCGCTTCTTCATAAAAAACGAGTTGGAATAGGCCATAAAGATGACAATGAAGAACAGAAGTACGACTGACGAGGCACTCATTAATCCTTTAATTTGTTGTGACGATTGCTTTAAGGCTGAAAGATCATCATTATATTTGAGCGTCACAAACGTAAAGTAAATAACGATACTAAATACCATTGAGGCAATATATAAAAAGTAATTCGATAAATTGCGTTGAATATTTTTACGCGCTAAACTAAATAACGTCATTTACTCCACCCCCGATGCTAGATAGCACCTGCAAGATCTCTTGGAAAAATTGCTTCCTCGTTAGAGTCCCACGTTGAATTTCCTTAGATAGCTGTCCATCCTGAATAAATAGAATGCGCTGGCAGAAGCTAGCCGCAAAGGCATCATGTGTAACCATCATAATCGTTGCGGCTTGAGATTGGTTTAAATCACTTAAGCTTTCTAATAAATCGGTTGCAGATTTTGAATCTAGCGCACCTGTAGGCTCATCGGCAAAAATTAGTTTTGGTTCTGTCACTAATGCTCGCGACGAGGCTGTACGCTGCTTTTGCCCACCTGAAATTTGATAAGGATATTTGTTTAATAAATCACTAATTCCAAACAATGCAGCAATTCGATCAACTCTTGCATTAATAGCCTTTGTCGGCATTTTTGCAATCGCTAGTGGTAAAACAATATTTTCTCGCACTGTTAAAGAATCGAGCAAGTTATAATCCTGGAAAATAAACCCTAAATTACCTCGACGAAAATCCGCTAATTCAGCATCCTTCATACGTGCCAAATTAGTATCTTCAATAATAATTTCACCAGTTGTTGGCGTATCAATCGTTGCTAATACATTAAGAAGCGTAGATTTTCCAGCCCCAGAAGGACCCATTACCCCAACAAACTCTCCCTTTTCTACTTCAAATGATATATTCGATAGCGCTGTAAAAGTATTTGCGCCTTTGCCGTAATTTTTCCCAACGTTTTGTACCTTTAATAATGGCGTCATATACGCTCACCTCTTCTTTCTGACTTTAGTATACGACCTCAAACTTACAGCAAATTTGTCGCAAGCTTACAGCAACCTTAAATCATCTGCTTTTTGAAATTTGTAGACAAAAAAAGATTCATACACAAACTGTGCATGAATCTTTTCTAATCTATTGTGCTAATACTTTTTGAATATCTTCCTCAAAGCTACTTGGCTTATCTGCTGAGGCGTATCGTCCAACAACCTCTCCATTACGGTTTACAAGGAATTTTGTAAAGTTCCATTTAACACTATTGCCTAAAAATCCTTTGGAATGGGAAGTAAGATAATCGAAAATAGGATGTGCTTCTTTACCATTCACCTTCACGATCTCATGCATCGGGAACGTCACTCCATATGTTAGTCGACATTGGGAAGCCGCTTCTTCAGCTGACGCTAGCTCTTGTTTAAATTGATTTGATGGAAAACCAAGTACAACCAGACCTTGCTCCTGATATTTTTCATAGAGACCTTCTAATTCTTCAAATTGTGGTGTAAAGCCACATTTGGAAGCTGTATTAACAATTAGCATCGGCTTTCCTTTATAACGTTCAAGGCTATAGATAGTACCATCTTCTAAAGTTACATTAATATCATAAATGCTCATCTCTCTACCTCCTATTATAAACGTCCATTCATTCTTGCCACCTGCTGCAAAGGGTCCCAAACACCATTGAATGGTGGTGCATAGGCCAAATCTAAGTCTAGCAAATCAGGTAAGGTCATTTTACTATATAATGCTGTCGCAAACACATCGATACGCTTATCAACTCCCGCTGGTCCCACGATTTGTGCACCCAATAACAATTGATCACGCTTGCGAACGACCACTTTTATAAACATACGTTGTGCACCTGGATAATAGCCGGCTATATGGCGTGCAGATAATTTAAATGCCTCATAGTCAAAACCAAGCTCTTTAGCATCGCGCTCATTAATACCTGTTGTAGCAATAGTTAAATTGAAAAATTTTAAAATAGAAGTGCCCACAATTCCTCTAAACGGAGCAAATTTGCCTGACATGTTGAGACCTGCTAAACGACCTTGCTTATTAGCAGTCGTTCCTAAAGGTATATAATCTAAACGTTCTTTCACAATATTAAAGTGAGTTGCACAATCGCCAGCTGCATAAATATTTTCAAGGGAAGTCTCTAAATGGCGATTTACAATGATCGCTCCATTTTTTGCAAGTGCAATCCCAGTATTCTTTAAAAACTGTGTATTTGGTTTTATACCTGAAGCGACAATGACTAAATCCGTCTCTAGAACGCCATTATCTGTAATAACACGTTCCACTCGTTTATTTCCTTCAAAAGCTTCAACGCTCGTATTTAATAACAGCTCTACATCGTTCCTTTTCGCTTCCTCATGAACATGCTGAGCAAGTTCTTCATCTAAAATACGGGCCACATGACTTCCGCGCTGAATAAGCCTTACCTTTTTCCCACAGGCATGTATGGTTTCAGCCATTTCTAAACCAATATAGCCACCACCTATGATTGTTACCTGCTCAATCTCTGATGTTAAATCTGCCATCAAATCTTCCAGTTGAGGAATTGTTTTTACCGTATGGATACCATCTAGCTCATTCCCCCTTTTCACAGGCATGACTGGACTAGCCCCCGTTGCAATAAGAAGTTTATCGTAGGTAATCTCAAATTTATCACCACTTGCTTGTGTACCTGTAATAACCTTCTTCTCTATGTTTACATTCTCTACCTCATAGCCAACTCTTGCATCAATGCCATACTTATCTCGAAAAGTTTCGACATCTCTTGCAATTAAACGTTTGGTTGATGAAATACGACCATCTACAACATAAGGCAATCCACATTGCCCATATGAATAAATAAAACCACGTTCTAAAGTAGTTATTTCTGCTCCTGGAACATTCCGATAGATTTCCATTGCTGCAGACATACCTGCAGCATCTCCACCAATGATGACGTATTTCATTCTACAAGCCCCCTTATTTTTTCCTTGTTGCCATTAAATCTGCATATTGATCGATATACAAACGTCGTTTTCCACCACTTACGATGACCCGTACCACATGAATAGCTATTATCATTGTAAGTGCAAAACCTGCTATTGCGGCAAGTAGAGAAATGACAATTTGTAGAACATAAAATGGTGAATCCATATCTAATTGGATGTCACCTAATGTTGTAATGGCTTCTGATAAACACAAGGTAGCGATAATAGCAATACAACGACGCCATGATTGCTTTACAATACTTTTGCCATTCTTGTTGACCATTGTAAAACGCATCACCTTCATACCGAGTGTTGCACCATTCATCATACTTGGTAACACCCCAAAGAGTACCACGTACAGAGCCATTTTCACTAAGAATTCAAAAGTACCGCTATACCCTGTCAGAACACCAATAATCATCCAAACTGATTGGACGATAAATAAATCAATGGCCAATGCTAGTAAAATAGAAATCGGCTTAACAATATCATTTTTTTCCATTTCAGCAGCTTTAGCCTCAACCTCTTCATGAGAGGGGAATAATGCCCAAACAATTGGTGCTAAGAAGAAACCTAGGAGCGCACCTACACTGTTTAGTAATAAGTCATCGACATCAAAGATTCGGTATGCGCAATTAAAGATGCCATAAATGCCTGTTCTTTGTGTGACCTCATAAAACAATGTTAGCAAAAAGCTAATTAAAAATGCACGTTTCCAGTACCTTCTTTCTTTAAGAAAATATCGCAAGTAAACGCCGAATGGCATTAGTAGTAAGAAATTAAAGAAGGCTTGAAAAAATGCCTGCTGTTTTGTGATAGCAAGCCATGTAGATGGATTTGTGACAACAACGCCACTATCCTTTAAAACATCATCAACAAATTGAAAAAGTCGCAAATTAGTATGAACGGTGTCCGCGGATTGAAGTGAGCAAGTATCTCTTGTAGACGGAAATGGTAGTAATACTAAACAAAGCGCTGATAAAAAGTAAAAAATAAATGAGAACATGATAATGGTTTTGGACATCGATAAGTATCCATACTTACGATACGTATAAATCAGCCATGGTATAAATAGTACAAAGGATAAAATAATAGTTATGAAAAATGCTATAAAAATGGATTGCGTGTACGTTGACATAGAAACACCTCTCTCTTTAAATTGCCCTATTTTCTGAACACTAAAACTAAGTTTAGTCCTTCAATACTACATGTAGATTTCATCAAGCTTACATAATCCTTAATTCAATAAAAAAACAGGTAAAGAATCTATACTCTCTACCTGTTACTTACTATGCTTTCGCTATTTCTTCTTTACAGAATGTCAAAATTTCTTCTAGTTCATCATCCTCTAATGCAAAGTCTAAATATTCACCTTCAGCCTTTTCCATGATGAAGTAATTTAATATAAATGGTTCTTCGTCTTTTTCACCAATTAGAACACGAATTTCAATGCCAGCTTCGTGGTAAAGCTCATCCTCTTCATCAATTTCTACATCCAGAATAAATTCATAACGCTTACCTTCAATAATATTTGTTGGGTCTAAAATCTCTTCCATTGAGAATTGTGTAATTTCCATTATATTTGCTCCTTTTTCTTTAGCTGTTCTTTTCTATATTAAATCAATTTCAGCATGGGTCAACTAGAAAACTCGTATACACCTGTCAGTAATTATGCCACAATGAAATGGAATTAATTTAGAACTAAATTTCCCTACATACGAGGAGGCTTTTTCATGAAAGAGCTATTATATTATCAAGACGTTATGTTACAAGAGTTTGATGCAACTATTATTAGTAAAGGAACTGACGAATCCGACCGTCATTATGTTGTACTATCGAACACCGCTTTCTATCCAACTGGTGGTGGTCAACCTCACGATACAGGTACATTGAATGCGTTGGAGGTCATAGATGTTGAAAAAGTGGATGATGAAATTCGTCACTATATTGAAGGTGATCTATCGACTTTAGATGGTGTGGTACATGGCAAGTTAAATTGGCCAAGACGATTCGATCATATGCAGCAGCATGCTGGGCAACATATTTTAACAGCTGCTTTTGTAGAGCTTTTTAATGCGCAGACTGTAAGCTTTCATCTAGGCAGTGAGCAAGTAACAATTGATCTTGCTATAGAAACGATTTCTGAGCAACAGCTTGCAGCGGCAGAAGCAAGAGCCAATGACATTATTCTAGAGAACCGCCCCATTCAAACTATCTGGGTTACAGAGCAAGAGCTGGGCAACTATAATCTTCGTAAAGAAGTTGCAGTGACGGGAGACATTCGACTTGTGATTATCCCTAATTTTGATTACAACGGTTGTGGTGGCACTCACCCTACATCCACAGGGCAAGTTAGTACCATCAAAATATTAGGGACCGAAAAAATGAAGGGCAATGTGCGCGTTTCTTTTGTGTGTGGTCAACGCGTTTTGACTGAGCTTGGCATGCGGAAAAAAGTATTAGCGGACGTTGCTCGTCAATTAAGTGTCCCTGAGATTGATGCTGCCACAGCACTTACAAAAGTTTTATCTACTCAAAAAACTACAGAAAAAGCACTCGCTGCTGCGAAAGAGGAATTACTCACGTATGAAGCAAAGGCACTTGTTAATAGCGAAGGTGTCGTAACGGCTGCTTTTAATCAGCGAACAATGCAAGAGCTACAAAAAATAGCCCGTATGATTGTTACGGAACAGAAAGATGTAATAGCTCTACTTGTGTCTGAAAATGAAGGCAAACTACAATTCGTTGCAGCAAGAGGTAATAATGTTTCAAAAAGCATGAAGGATGTTGCCCAAAAGGCACTGCCGCTTATTAATGGTAAGGGTGGCGGAAGTGACCAAATGGTACAAGGCGGTGGCGATTGCACCGTTTCGAAAGAAGAATTACTAGCATCGATGCAAGACGCTTAATTACATTATAATAGAGGAGCTGTTTGTTATTAATAGACAGCTCCTCCTATGTTATTGAAAAAAGACAATGTCACTAGCAGAAAAAGACTTTTTGACAAGGTAAGTGATTGATTTCCGTTACGCCAGCGTCCTTTCCAGGGGGCGTCTGGTGAGCCGCTTCATTCACTTACGGTCGCTCCAGGGTCTCACCTGTGACGCTATGAACTGCAC
>NZ_DJAU01000060.1:0-22077 GCF_002429725.1 Lysinibacillus sp. UBA5994
TCTTTTAAACCTAGGCGTTTTTGAACATTTGCATCCATAAAAAAATCCTCCCCTAAATAATTTTGATGGAAACCGATTACAAAACTAGAAAAAACATTTAAGAATTTTCTGTTTATTCAGTTGTAGTATGACTCCAACCATTTGAATAATACTATCACCAAATTGTCACAAAAACTTTAGAATTAGCATTAAATTGAGTAAAAAAAGGAAAATCGAGCATTAAGATGATTTTTCGACAGAGAAAACGTTTTATTGTAGAGCTGTATAAATTTAGTTGTTTTCTATATTAAAAATAGTGCAAAAATAGTTAAATGTTGAGGTAAATGAGGCGGATTTGTGCGCAAAAAAGAACAGCGAGCAATTATAAAAATTGCTCGCTGTTCATACAAATTAGAAACCTAAAGAACGACGGAAATAGCTTGCATAGCGTTGGCTAACAGGGATACGTGTACCATCTTTCATAATTAATAAAAACGTTGAGTGTGAATCTGGTTGAATTTCATCGATGTAGTCAATGTTAACGATATAAGAGCGGTGACAACGAATAAATGAGTCAGGTGCTAAAAATAGCTCTAGATCACTTAAGTTTAAACGGTGATAACCTTCACGTGTCATTGTTTTAACAAATGTTTTACGGAGTTGTGTTTCTAAATAAATAACTTGATCATGTTTGATTGGGTACCAGCAATCATCAATTTTGATTGTAATGTAGTTAGTTAAGAATGCTGATGGTTTTTGCGGGAAGATAGCAGTAATAGCTCCTTTAGTTTCGCCTTCCTCCATTAAAGGAATACTCATGCCATAATAAGCGACACCGAAGACATCAGGTTCGATATAAGAGCTGATTTTTTGACCATAGCTTAATGCTTTGTGTGCGGCTGAACCTTCTTTGATAGGGTCACCAGGTTTAATTTTTAAATCAACTTTCTTGCTTGGTTGGTAATACAAATATTCATTTGTATCAGAGATAGCGATGGACGTATTTTCAGGGAAGAATTCCTTAATAATTTCCATGATCTCTTCTATTTGTTTTGGATCCACTTTAAACACCTCGTCTAAACTTTTAAAAATAGTATTATCATCTATTTTACTACATATTCATATAAATTATATAGAGAAGATTTAGGAATAAAATAGAAAAATGTCGAATGATCCATTAGAATGATGTAAGTTGTTTTGTATAATTTGTAAATAAATTTATAAAATGACTAATTTATTTTGATATGTATATGGTAAAATTTAATTGTTAGGAATAAGTTTACGAGGTTTCTACTATGTATATGTGATAAATTAGAACTAGAGTAGCAATTAAAATGTGGTTGAAAGGAAATCGCAGAATATGGTAAAATTCACTGTATAGTCTATTTTTTTTATATCTGGTGTTTTAGTAGGGTTATTTTTGATTTATTTGTTAATAAAATTTGTGAAATAGGACTCAGTTCTTAAATACTATTTTCTTATTTTTAATTCGTCGGGATTGGTGTCAAATATTGTCATGCAATTCGTGCACTCTGAGGAAAGATGGGGAAGATTATGCAACTACATCAACATTCTATGTCAGAAACGATTTCCAAAAGATACTTCCAAGAAATCGATAATATTAATCAATATATCGGTGTCGAAGAATTTTTTAATATTGAGTCGAAATTAATTTTTGAAATTTACCATTTAGAATCTGCAAAAGCGAAAAAATCTTTGCATGAGTTAATTGATATTCTCTCAATTCGTTTTGGCAAACAGGTCATTAAAATCGTTCGAAGTTATTTTTCTGTTTTGTCATCAATTGTTGCTCGTAAATTGCTGGACAATCAAGTACCTTCGAAAAAAGCATTTGCTTTCAATATTGCGTGTAACGATATGATAGAAAATCAAATGAAAGACGCAGAGTTTTTACAATTTGCTGATGATTTAATTGATTTCTTTGTTTATTTTATTGCAGATCGCAAACAACCGACTTTCCGACATCAAACTGTTAACAAAGTGATAATGTATATAAATGACGAGCTTGAAAATGATTTAACCGTTGAAAGTATAGCAAATAACTTTCATATAAGTACTAGTCACTTATCACGTATTTTTAGAGAACATGTGGGTATTACATTGGTTGAGTATTTAAATGTTAGACGTGTAGAAGAATCACAATACTACTTACGACATACAAACAAAAGTATTACTTCTATCTCAGATCAATTCCATTTCTGTAATCAAAGTTATTTTACTCGTATTTTCAAAAAATATACTGGAGTTACGCCAAAACATTTTAGAGACGAGCTTCATCATGAATTTTATCGTTTTGAAATGGCAGAAGCTGAATTACAAAATGTGTAGATTTTGAGCATAGAAAATGAGAAGGTGCGAACATATTAGCGTTGCTAAAGCTCGCATCTTTTTTGATGAATCATCTGAGGAACTAGCTTAAGGAATAAGTAGCACTTGCTATTTGATAAAGATAGACCCTATAAGGTATACTTCACAGTAGTTGATAAATAATAGTAGGTGGAAAAATGAAAAATTTGAAGCTATTTTCAATGCTTGGTATTGCCGTTTTTGTTCTTAGTGGCTGTCAAGCTGTGCAAAACAAAGAAGGTTTTTTCTATAGTATCTTTGTAAAACCTATGGAATTTTTATTGGAGTTTTTCGGGAATGATATCTTTTCAGGGAGCTATGGTTTAGCAATCATTGCGATTACTGTTCTAATTCGTTTAGTATTAATGCCGATTATGCTAAAAAACTATCGTCAACAGCAATTAATGAAAACGAAGATGGATGCTTTTAAACCTGAAATGGAAGCCGTTCAGAAAAAAATGAAGGAAGCTAAGACAAAAGAAGAGCAAACGCAATATCAACAAGAAATGATGGCTCTATATCAAAAGCATGGCATTAATCCACTTAATATGGGTTGTTTACCGATGTTAATTCAAATGCCGATTATTATGGGTCTGTATTTCTCGATCTTGTATTCTGCCGATGTTAAATCCCATGAGTTTTTATGGTTTAGCTTAGGTTCACCTGATATCGTAATGACTATTGTTGCAGGGATTGTTTACCTAATCCAGGCTCGTGTATCTTTATGGACGGTACCTGAGCAACAAAAAGCGCAGATGAAAATGTTTATTTATATTTCACCAATTATGATTGTCTTTATCTCCATGTCTTCTATGGCAGCACTGCCTTTGTATTGGTCTGTCAGTGGTGCATTGTTGATTATTCAAACATATATTGGGCGTAAATATTATTCGGAACATCCTGAGAAAGCAAAAAAATAAATTGATTGATGTCGAGGCGCCTTTGCTGCCTCGATTTTTTTAGGAGGACAGCAAGATGAACAAAAAATGGCTATCATCTATTCTTGTCGCAATTTTTAGTATTGCAGCACTTGTATTTATTATTATGGGGAAATTTAATTTTGCTGTACTTGCAATGACGATCATGTTTGCCTTATCAAATGGGTTTAGAGCAAAAAGCTTTAAAGAGCAAGGTTATGTAAAAGAAGCAAAATGGATGCAGTATATGGCAGTTTTTTTCGCAATTGCATCTATAGTAGTATTTGTCATCGTTCTTACAGATTAATTGAATATTTACATGGGAAATTTACACCTGAAAATGTGAACAGTGCTAAAATAAGATTATAACTAGTAATACAATAAAATAGGTATTTTCAAGGTGAAATGCTTTAAATATCCTTTTAGATACCTGATATTTTAAAAGGGGTATAAAGAGTGAAAAACAATCGTCTTCCGCTTATCGTTGGTGCTTTCATATCTATCGCGTTAATTGTAGCAATTTTTGTAGTCTATAACTATAAAAATAATCAAGTAAATAGTGCATCTGATGAGCAGCCAAAAACAACAGAAACAAACAAAACAACTGAACAAGATTCTACTGTAACAGAGAAACCAGACAATACTGAAACTCCTGCAAAGCCAGAGCAACAACCAGACGAAAATGGGTATCTTCCAAATCAAACATTACCTACGGAACCAACCTATATCAATGGTATTCTGTTAGCTAATAAAATTTATCCGCTTCCATCTACCTTTGCACCTGAAGAAAATCCAGAAGCACGAGAAGCGTTAAATCAAATGTTAGCAGCTGCCAAGCAGCAAGGATTTGATTTAGTTGCATTTAGTGGCTACCGATCTTTTGAATATCAAACAACCCTATATGAAAACTATGTTAAACGTGATGGACAGGCAGCGGCAGATCGATATAGTGCTCGTCCTGGCTACTCAGAACATCAAACAGGCTTAGCGTTTGATATAGGAGAGCGTGGAAAAGAAGATGTGTGGCTGACAGAAGAGTTTGGGGAAACTCCAGCAGGGCAATGGCTATTTGCACATGCACAGGAGTATGGCTTTATTTTGCGTTTCCCTCAAAACAAAGAAGAGATAACAGGTTATATGTATGAGTCATGGCACTATCGTTATGTGGGCAAAGAGATTGCAAAAGAGATAACAAAGAAAAACATTACGTTGGAAGAATATTTAGGCGTAAAATAATAAAAGGAAGAGAAGCCATTCTGTGAACAGGCTCTCTTCCTTTTTATTTTTATAAAATGGGTGTTAATAGACGGGAAATAGATTCTTTAAATTTAATCAGTGTTGAACGGTTTTTATACATTTCCCATGTTAATTCCGTACAATCAAAAATATCCTTCTCAAACAGTTCTGCCAATTGGTGCGATATATTTGCATCATATATGAAGGCATTGACTTCAAAATTTAGACTAAAACTTCGTACATCAATATTCGCTGTTCCGACAGAGGAAGCCTCGTCATCAATAATAATAGCTTTAGCATGGATAAAGCCCTTTTCATAGATGTAGACTTTGGCTCCAGCACGTAATAATTGACCCACATAAGAATAAGTAGCCCAATATACAAACATGTGATCAGGCTTATTAGGAATCATTATGCGTACATCGATGCCTGACAAGGTGGCAATTTTAATGGCGTCTAAAAAACTAACATCTGGGATGAAATATGGTGTTTGAATATAAATATATTTTTGAGCCATATTAATAAGCTTTAAGTAACCGATTTTTATTTGCTCCCAGTCTGAGTCTGGTCCACTTGAAACAATCTGTAAACCCACATCACCTTTTTTCGGGATGGCAGGGAAGTAACGATCAGAGTACCCCATTTTTTGTTGTGCACTAGCTTGGTTCCAGTCGAGTAAAAAGCGTGTTTGCAAAGGATGTACGGCACTACCCTCAATACGTAAGTGTGTATCTCGCCAATAACCAAACTTTTTTTGTAAACCTAAATACTCGTCACCGACGTTAAAACCACCAATATAGCCAATTCGACCATCAATGACAACGATTTTTCGGTGATTTCTAAAATTTAAACGAGGGTTAAGAAGTGGCAAAATGGATGGGAAGAAAACTTCTACTTCACCACCAGCATGCAGCAACTCTTTAAAATGGCGTCTTTTAACATTACGTGATCCCATTTCATCATAGAGAAGACGCACCTTAACACCTTGCTTTGCTTTTTTTATCAATGCATTGACGATACGTGTACCTAAGTCATCAAGTCTAAAAATATAATACTGGATGTGAATGTGATCTTTAGCTGCTTCAATGTCTTTAAGGAGCTGCTCAAACTTATCGGCACCATCATCAAAAATATCCAGATGGTTGTCCTGTGTTAACACCGCATTGTTTGTTCTGAGGTGCATATAAATCATCTCTTGATAATTTTCTGCATTAGCAATACGAAACTCAAACGTTTCATCACGAATCGCTTCCATCTGATAGGTAATCAGATTATCAATCCCAATATCCTTGCGTCCTTCCCAACGGAATAGGTGCTTTCTTCGTAATTGTCTTCCAAGTAATAAGTACAAAATAAATCCAGCTAATGGCAGGAAAAATAACACGAGGATCCATGCCCATGTAGAGGTAGCATCTTTACGTTCTAAGAAAATGATGGTCATGGCTAATAAAATATTAAAAAACAAAGTTAAAGGAACTAAATATTCTATATCTGTAAAAATGCTCATTCCTACACCTGCCTTTGTATTGTTAATAACATACTTAGTATAGCCTACTTCAAATGCGGAAAGAAGATATGAAATGGCTAGATAGCATGGAAAAGGATTATCCCTTTGATATATAGGAATAATCCGCATGGTTTAATTAGTAATTCTCTAATAGTTAGAAATTCATAAAATGCAACCTACTATATTTTACGGAAGACGTAATGATTTACGGGATGCCTTATATATAAAGATTAGGCTTATAGAAAAAATGGCTATTGCAGCAGAAATATAATAACCAAGACTTGCTTGTACGGTAAATAACCATGTAAAAAAGAGTGGACCAAGAATACGTCCTAAGTTATCCATTGAATAGGACAGTCCAGCGGCAGTTCCATATTGTCCTCCAGATTCTTTAGAGGAGAGTGATACAACACATGTTCTTGCAAGTGCATTACCTGCTGTAAAGACACAAAGGGCAAGCCCAGCGATAAAAAGATTAGCTGTCAATGTAAATAAAAGCATGCCGATAGCAGTTACAATTTGTGCACCGATTAACCATGTCGTTTCACTGCCATTTTTTATGCGTCGAACGACCCCTCCTTGAATAGCAGCATCGACAAATCCACTAAACATGAACAAGTAACCAATTTGTAATGGTGTAATGTGAATTTTTTCGATTTGAAATAGCTGAAATGTAGCCTCTACGCCAGCTAGCATAAAAGTTACTAAAAAAGAAAACATAAATAGATAGCGCACACGGAATTGTAACATTGTTGCAGCACCCTTTGGCACTATAGCACGTTTATTTGAATCTTTTCGTTTTTTAGGTTCTTTTAGGACGAAACTTGCATAAATAAATAATAGTGCAATTAATGATGCTGATGCAGTAAACGGTAACTGCAAGCTATAATGGCCTAGCATTCCCCCGATTGCTGGACCAAAAATAAACCCAAGACCAATGGACATGCCCATAAAGCCCATATACTTATTGCGATCCTCTTCACTAGATATATCGGCGATAAATCCTGTTACTGCTGTATATAATGCACCTGAAAATAAACCACCAATAATACGTGAAACATACAATATAGCTAGGTTATCTATAAATAGTGAAAAAATAACAAAACTAAGGCTAAAGCCAATTAGACCAGTAAGGATTAGTTGTTTTCGCCCTACCTTATCTGATAGCATACCCCATAACGGTGCTGTGAAAAAACTTGCAAGTGAATAAACGGTCAATAAACCACCCACGTGGAGATCATGCCAATTTTGCTGCACAATTACCTCTGGTAAGACGGGAATAATAATGCCGAACCCTAGATAAACGAGGAATTGAACAGACATCAATAGTAAAATAGCCTTTTTCATACTGTTCCCTGCTTTCATACGATATTTCAATATGTATATTCTACCTCTCTTGTTCTTGCGATTACAACAATAGGGGAGGGGAAGCTTGAATAAAGTGGAACAATTTAGTAAAGAAAGAAATGAAGTATTTTAGATATTTTAAATCTATGTTCTGATTTTTGAATAAAATGTAGCCATTTTGGGTAATTTAAATATGTTTGATGGAAAAGTTTGATGATGTGAAAAATTTACAATGTAACAAAATTGAAAAATTTTAAAGGTAAGTTAAATGGTATGATAAATTTGTCAGACATCATACTCGTAGAAAAATGAAACTTTTTCGTAAATAAAACGTTATATAAAATCGAGGAAAGATTGAGGTGGAATGTATGACAAAAGAAGTAGATTTGAAAAAGATTGTTTCGAATTTATCTAAGTTGGGTGTAACAGCCACTGTAACAAAGTCTCGACTAGAACTTTTAAAAGTGCTAACACCACCAACGCAAACTCCGCAAGTTCAAGCTTAACTCGTTTCCAATAGAAAAAGGGAGGTCTCAATACGCGAGACTTCCCTTTTTCTATAGTTATTCATCTTCATCATGTGTGGTAAACATATACGTTCGATAATGGAATCGCATACTAAAGACTAGCCCAATCGCTAAAGCATTCCCCATAAGTGAACTTCCTCCGTAGCTAATGAACGGAAGTGGAATACCTGTGATAGGTAATAATTGAATAGTCATACCAATATTTTCGAAAACGTGGAAGGTAATCATAGCAATAATCCCAGCACATACATAGGTCGAGAAGGGATCTTTCAATAATAGGGTTGTCTTTGTTAAATGATAAATTAATAAGAAGAAAATACAAATAACAATACTAGCGCCAATAAAGCCCCATTCCTCGCCGATAACTGTAAAAATGAAATCGGTATGGTTTTCAGCTACATATACTTCACGATTTCTAAATCCCTTACCAAAAATTTCACCTGATCCAATGGCATTTAAAGAGGTAATTAAATGATAGCCATCACTGGATGAATAGGAATAGGGGTCTAGCCAAGAATAAATACGAGCAAATTGATAGGCCTTAAAACCAAATGTTTTTTCTAGAAAGTCCTGCATATAGAGTGCCATCCACAGTAGGGTACCGCCTGCTACCATGCCACCTAAAAATGTTGGTAGAATGATTTTCCAAGAAATACCTGCTACAATGATAAGTGCTGCCGTAATGGCAAAGAATACAAGTGCTGAACCTAGGTCAGGCTGCTTTAAAATAATAGCTAATGGTACGATTAAGGTGATAGCGATTTTACCTAGTAGCAAAAAGTCTGTTTTAATTGATCGTAATGAATAAATTTCATGGTGCTTACTAATTAATCGAGCTAGTGCTAAAATGTAAAAAGTTTTCATAAACTCAGAAGGCTGAATATTTCCAATCGGCGTATGATACCAGCTTTTAGCACCATTAACGGGTGCACCGATTTGACCTTCTCCTTCTGGCATAAAAATAAGCAGTACCAGTAAGGCAATCCCTGCTCCATACATATACCATGACATTTTTTTATATTGATCTGGCTCAAAAAACATGACTATACCAATAATTACTGCACCAATCACATACCATTGCATTTGTTTTGGTACGTAGTTAATGCCATATTGTCCTGAAGTTTGGGCAGATGCAATAGCTAACAAACTAATGACTAGAAAAGTGAAGAGTATAAATGCAAGTGTCCAGTCAAAACGATTTGCGAAATTTCGTTTATTTTCCATAAAAGCCACCTAAAATTAAAATAGTATCTCAATATGAGTAAATGTGATGCGATTCTCCCTATTTCGTTTATAATTGGTCAAAGAAGAAAGCAAATTAATAACCAGCAGTGGTGTGAAAATAGCTCATATCTATTGATAAGCTTGCAATTTGCTTTGAATATTGTCAATGGAATTTTAAGCAAATACTTGAACTCATTGAGTAATCTAAACTTTATATGCAAATGCATGTTTAACATTCCTCATTATAACGCAAAAATTACTTTTATGCCTGCGTATATAGTTGTGACGACAATTAACATAAAATGTTTCAAAAAAATCATGTTTAGTCTTATAATGTAGTGAAGAATGGGGTGATGGTTGTGGCTAAAAAATTAAAGTCAGCTGATGATTTTATGTATCATATTTATGTTCATATGAATGATGTCGATAAATTTGTTATATTTAGCGGGTTAAAATTCTCGCAATTTGTGGCTGCACTTGAACCACTACATCACTTACTGTTATTAAAACATTCCTATGAAGACGGTTCTTTTAATATGCATACACAATTTGAATATGTATTAGAAGAAGATGTTCCTCGTTTTGTGAAAAAATCTGCTGAATCTAAAGAATTATGCTGGGTAGATTTTATGGACGAGAAGAGGCTAGATCATTTAACACCGATGGAACAAGGAGAATTGCTGTACATAAGTCACAAGAAAGAACCAATTACGTCAGCATTTTTTAATAAATTACAAAATAGATTCGTCTATTATTCTTCAGACTTAGAGAAAATGACTAAAATTTATTTTCGTCATTTAAGTGATTCGGATTTATTGGTTGCCAATGTTTTTAATAGTTTAATTCGTGAAAAGGAACGCAGCACTGGATTTTGGCGTCGAAAAGTAAAAGCGAGTATTCCTGCTATATCACCAGATTTTTTACGTTCTTACCGATCCTTTGCGAAAGATGGAGCGTTACTATCTTTGTATCGGATTGAGAAACCAAAAGTAGCGTATGGAATAGAAGTTCGCAATCTGTCTGAATATTCTTTTCCTGACGAAGTTTGGGATGACTTAAATACGATTTTAAAAACAGAGCATGATGAATTAATCTATATTATTTAAACTTCATGGTGACGCAATCAAAGAACTAAGATGTTGGTAGACAATATTTATGTTGCATTATTCCTGTACAATTTAATAGCAGGAAGTATTGATGCTGGGGCATAATCGAAGAAATGTACACGCAAAATCTCACCGTTAAAAATACGGTGAGATTTTTATGTCATTTGTCAAGACGTTTCATGATAAACTAATAGTACTCAAGAAGTATGTGGAGGGCACAAAAATGAAAAAAAGAATCGGTTTATTATACGGCGGAAAGTCAGCGGAGCACGAAGTGTCGTTATCGACAGCACGTGCAGTCACAGGAGCTTTGAATTTCGAGGAGTATGAAGTATATCCGATTTTCATTACAACTGACGGGGAATGGCGCCGTGGAGAGCGTTTAGAAAAACCCGTCAGTGCAATAGAAGAACTACAATTTGGTGATAATACTACAATTTTAGAAAATAATATCACTGATTTTTTGCTTGATAAAAATGGCAATGAGGTAAAGTTTGATGTCATTTTCCCATTGTTACATGGTACGAATGGTGAGGATGGAACAGTGCAAGGTTTACTTGAGGTTCTAAATTTACCGTATGTAGGAAATGGTGTATTGGCATCCTCTGCTGGAATGGATAAAGTGGTAATGAAGCAATTATTTGAAATTGCTGGATTACCTCAAGTGCCCTATACGTATTTTATTCGTAGTGAGTGGAAGAATGAGCAACACGCAATCATTGAACGCTGTGAAAATAACCTGAATTGGCCAATGTTTGTGAAGCCTGCAAACTTAGGGTCAAGTGTTGGGATTAGCAAGGCAACAGATCGCGAGCAATTGGTAAAAGCAATTGAGGTTGCTTTACAATATGATCGTAAAATCGTTGTTGAACAGGGAATTGTCGCTCGTGAAGTTGAACTAGCGGTGTTAGGAAATGACTATCCTGAAGTATCAGTGCCAGGAGAAATTAAACCCGTTACTGATTTTTATGATTATGATTCTAAATATAAGGACGGTTCTACAGCACTTATTATTCCAGCTGAGCTTCCAGTAGAAACTGTGGCAAGCTTAAAAGAACTGGCAAAGCGTGCATTTAAGGCTATAGATGGTAGCGGCTTAGTTCGTGCGGACTTTTTTGTAACAACTGAAAATAACGTTTACATTAATGAAGTAAACACAATGCCAGGTTTTACGCCTGTAAGTATGTATCCATTATTATGGCAGCATACAGATGTGAGTTATCCAGAGCTGATTGACCGTTTAATTACCCTAGCAATTGAACGCTATGAAGAAAAACAACAGCTTCACTATAAAAAAGACTGAGTGGGATTATCGTGAAAAAAACTTTAAAACAATTAGCTGCATGGTTAAATGAGGATATTGCGGCTTTGGGTGACACTGTTGTGTCAGGAATTTCTATTGATACAAGAACAATTCAACAAGGAGACCTATTTGTTCCATTTCGTGGTGAGCATACAAATGGGCATAAGTTTGTAATGCAGGCATTTGAGAAAGGTGCCGGAGCTTCTCTTTGGCAAAAGGATGAGCCGAATCCACCAGAAGGTTACCCGTTGTTGTTTGTGGAGGATCCAGAATTAGCTTTGCAAGAAATGGCTAGAGCATATCGTAATGAACATAAAGCAAAATTTATAGGCATTACAGGTTCAAATGGTAAGACATCAACAAAGGATATTTTAGCGGGAACACTAGCTCCATTCTTTAAAGTACAAAAAACGATCGGGAACTTTAATAATCAATTGGGCTTGCCTATTACTATCTTACAGCTTGATGAAGATACAGATGTGGCTGTCCTTGAGATGGGCATGAGTGGATTTGGTGAAATTGAGTTTTTAACGAAGCTTGCTCGTCCACATATGACGGTTATTACCAACATTGGTGAGGCCCATATGCAGGATTTGGGGTCACGTGCAGGTATTGCAAAAGCTAAGTTTGAAATTATTCAAGGAATGCAAGAAGATGGTCTATTATTCTATGATGGTGATGAACCTTTGCTCAAGGAATTAGTGGCAAAAGAACAGCAATTACAGTCAGTGCCGTTCGGGTTAGAATCCAATAATCTTTTATACGCTGACAATATTCATGCTAACGCTGATGGCAGCCACTTCACTACACACGGTATGATCGAGGGTGATTTCTTTATTTCAGTGCTTGGCAAGCATCAAGTAAAAAATACACTTGTGGCCATGTTAATTTCTCATAAGCTAGGTTTAAGCAATGAACAAATACGTACATCCTTAGAGCATGTCGTATTAACTGATATGAGGATGCAACAGGTACTAGGAACAAATGGCGCTCTATTTATCAATGATGCCTATAATGCAGCTCCAACCTCTGTAAAAGCTGCAATTCAATTTATGGCTACATCAACTATTCGACCTGAAAAATGGCTTGTGTTAGGAGATATGCTAGAGCTTGGACCAAATGAGCAACGTTTCCATGAGGGTCTGGCTGAGCATATTAATGAGGATGAAATTGATTATGTCTGTTTGTTTGGCCCTCGGATGCTATATCTTTACAAAATATTAAAAGAGCGCTTTGAGGCTGAACGTTTATTGTATACAGAAGATGATTATACGGCTATTATTGAAAAGCTAAAACAAGCGAATGAATCATCTATTGTTTTACTTAAAGGTTCACGTGGTATGAAATTAGAGACAATCTTAAAGGCATTTACGTCATAGTAGCAATGAATCGGTGAGAGAAACGCTCACCGATTTATTTGTGTAGGTTTATCTTTGTTAAATGAGGTGAAGAATTTGTCAGTAGGTGTACTATGTATTCATGGATTTTCAGGTGGACCATATGAGGTGAAGCCATTCACAAGTTATTTACGTTCACATACAGATTGGATAATTGAAGAGCCAACATTGTCTGGACATGGTGAAGAATTACATATGAGTGGTTTTAAGGCGAAACACTGGTTAATGGATGCCGAATTAGCTTTCCGATCGTTGGCAAAAAAAGTTGACGAGGTAATCGTTGTTGGCTTTTCAATGGGAGGAATTATAGCGCTATATTTAGCTAAACGCTATAAAGTGAAAAAGCTTGTATTACTAAGTGCTGCTGCAAAGTATGTGAGCCCTAAACAGCTAGTCAAAGATTTTAAAATGTTAGCTACTGAAGCCTATCACCATAATTTAACTAATAACGAACTCTATCTACGATACCATCAGAAGTTTAACAATGTGCCACTTGCCTCAACAGTAGAATTTATGAAGTTGGTAAGAATGGTGGAGCCGTATTATCGGCATATTCAAATTCCTGTATATATTGTGCAGGGGAAGTTGGATGGGATAGTGCCTTATCATACGGCTCAATTTCTTTTTGATGAATTAGCCTCTACAGACAAGGTTTTGTATTTTTCTGATAATGGCAAGCACCATATATGTTTTGAGGAAGATTGCTCTGAATGGTTTCCACAGGTTTTAATGTTTTTAAAAGGTAAATAAAGTAGTCAGATTATTACGACTCATGCGTTATCGTTGCATAGGATTTAAAGCCATGTTAGACTAGTGTAAGCAATGGATACATTTTGTGCGAAGACTCTTCATATTTGGTTGAAGAGTACTTTTTTTTGAACACAACGGTTTTATTCTAAAGTGAATAATTACAACAGAATCGAACCGCTCGGTAAAGACCGGGCTTTCCTTTTCATATAAGAGAGCTCTACATGAATGATCATGTAGAGAGAATTTTTAAGTAACGGAAACGTTCCACTACACAGGCTCGAATTTGCCGACAACTTCATCTGAAAATGTAACCATTTGTCAACTTAAAAGGAAAAAAAGGAGATTGAGAAGTTTGACAAATTTTTCAGAATTAAATATTAGCGAATCTACATTACGCTCAGTAAAGCGTATGGGATTTGAAGAAGCAACACCAATCCAAGAAGGTACTATTCGTTTTGCGATTGAAGGCCGTGATGTATTAGGTCAAGCACAAACAGGTACTGGTAAAACTGCCGCTTTCGGGATTCCACTAATTGAAAAAATCGATCCAAAAAACCCTAATATTCAAGCATTAGTCATTGCTCCAACTCGTGAGCTAGCAATTCAAGTTTCAGAAGAACTTTATAAAATTGGCTATGACAAACGCGTAAAATTATTATCAGTATACGGTGGTCAAGAAATAGGCCGTCAAATTCGTGCACTGAAAAATAGACCTCAAATCATTGTTGGTACGCCAGGTCGTATTATTGATCATATTAATCGACGTACGTTAAAATTAGAAGATGTTCAAACATTAGTATTGGATGAAGCAGATGAAATGTTAAACATGGGCTTTATTGATGATATTAATTCAATCTTAGAAAACGTACCTTCTGAGCGCCAAACATTACTGTTCTCAGCAACAATGCCACCAGCAATCCGTAAAATTGCAGAAACATTTATGCGTGATCCAGAGATTGTAAAAATTAAAGCTAAAGAACTAACTGTTGATAACATTGATCAATATTTTGTTAAGTCTGCTGAACGTGAAAAATTCGATATTTTATCTCGTTTATTAAATGTACACCAACCAGAGCTTGCAATTATTTTTGGTCGTACAAAACGTCGTGTAGATGAGCTTGCACAGGCACTATCTATTCGTGGTTATTTAGCTGAAGGTATTCATGGTGATTTAAGCCAAGCGAAGCGTATCTCAGTATTACGTCAGTTTAAAGAAAATAAAATCGATATCCTTGTTGCGACTGATGTAGCCGCTCGTGGACTTGATATTTCTGGTGTAACACATGTTTATAACTTTGATATTCCTCAAGATCCTGAATCATATGTTCACCGTATTGGACGTACAGGTCGTGCAGGTAAATCAGGTCTTGCCGTAACATTTGTAACACCTCGTGAAATGGGTTACTTACGTATTGTAGAAGAAACTACGAAAAAACGTATGACACCTCTTCGCCCACCAACAACGGACGAAGCATTAGAAGGTCAACAACGCTTAGCTGTTGAAACACTGGAAGGTCTTATTGCTAATAACAATTTAGGTGATTACCGTACACTTGCAGCAGAATTATTAGACAATCATGATGCTGTTGATGTTGTTGCAGCTGCTCTACGTTCATTAACAAGAGAGCCAGACGATACACCAGTAACAATCACAGAAGAACGTCCATTACCAATGCGTCGTGAACGTTCTAGCAATAATCGTGGTGGCGGTGATCGTGGCCGTGGAAACCGTAGCTTTGGTGGAGGACGTCGTGACAATGCTCGCAGTGGAGAGCGTCGCAGTAGCAGTAGCCGCCGAGAGGGTGGACGCCGTGAAGGCGGACGTCGTGAAGGTGGACAAGGTCGTTCTCGTTCTCCAAGACGTCACGAAGGATAATTTTAGACGAAATACACTTAATTTTTTACAGTAAACCTTACAGTCATGATGGCTGTAAGGTTTTTTTTCGGCTATAGTTGAAACAAAAAGGTGAGTGAATTCGTATACACCTAATGAAGAAAGAGGGGGAACGACAATGAGAGCACAACCGATTCATCAAATTTCTCGTAAAGGGCTAACCGTGTGGCGTTTATATGGAGTCATACAAACATTGGTGCTGTTAGTTGTAGCAGGACTTGTAAGCTATGGTACTTATTATTTTGAATGGCCTTCATTTATTTACTTCATAGCGTGTGCAATTGTATTACTAAGTGCGATATTATCTATCTTTATTTTCCCGAAAATAAGATGGGAGAGATGGCGCTATGAAGTTCGAGAGCATGAAATCGAAGTACAACATGGTTTATTTGTTGTGAAACGCACATTAATTCCAATGGTACGTGTGCAACATGTTGATACAACACAAGGGCCGATATTAAAAAAATACGACTTAGGTAATATCTCTATTTCTACAGCTGCAACTGTACATACGATTCCTGCACTTGTTATGGATGAAGCAGACGTACTGCGTGCGCGTATTTCTGATTTAGCAAGGGTGGCTGAAGATGATGTCTAAGGAAATTAATCGTTTACACCCAGTGTCTGCAATTATAACGAGTGTAAAAGCATTGAAAAGTATGATATTACCAATTGCCATTATTATCATAAGTAACGGCTTTAATTTTTCTTTGAATTTTCGTAGTGATCATTTTTTTGAAACCATTTTACTTTTCGGTGTATGGGGAGTTGCAGCACTTCTTGCGCTCGTGGGAGGAATCATAAAGTGGCGGACATTTGTTTACTGGTTTGAAGATGGGGAGTTGCGTGTGACATATGGATTGTTTGTTAAAAAGAAACGTTATATCCCTTTTGAACGTATACAAAGTTTGAATTACAATGAAGGTGTTTTCCATCGCATTTTTGGTTTAGTGAAAGTTCAGGTGGAGACTGCTGGTAGTAAAGGAGGAAAACCTGAGGTTGAGCTGACAGCCATTCGCAAAGCAGCAGCAGATGTTATTGAATTAGAAATGCGGCATGCTAAAAACGAAGCAGTTCAACAACAGGATCAAATGCAGGTTATAGAGGAAGCTATACCAACTCCGATGATTTACCATATGTCCATGCGAGATTTACTAGTATTAGCAACAACATCTGGTGGAATTGGTGTTGTGTTATCAGGTCTTGCAGCCGTTGCTTCACAATTTTCCGACATTATTCCTTATGAAACTGTATTTCATGAGTTAGCTGATTTCGTGAAAATCGGCGCATTTTTAGTGGCATTGACGGTGATGGTTGTTTTAATTGTTGCTTGGATTGTATCAGTGGTCATCACACTGATAAATTATTATGATTATACTGTCCGCATTGAGGAAGAAAAGTTGATTATCACAAAGGGACTGTTAGAAAAAAAGCGTATTACTTTGCCGTTGAATCGAATTCAGGCAATTCGTATTGTGGAAAATCCACTACGTCAGTTAACAGGCTATGCTACAGTGGTTGTTGAAAGTGCTGGTGGTAATGGTGAAAATGGAAATGATAAAAAAATTACGCTATTTCCACTTATTAAGAAGCCGGATTGTATGCAAACATTAGAACAGCTTTTCCCAGAAATGAATTGGCAGCCTACATTTACTCGCTCACCAAAAAGGGCAAGACCATTTTTTTATCGCATTGATTTTTTCTGGCTAGTTCCGATTATCGGTGCATCTATCTATTTCTTTTATCCATACGGGCTATTGTCGTTGCTGTTAATTCCATTAACAATGTTACTTGGTATTTGGCAACATAAAACAGCAGGCTATCAAATAGATGGCAAGCAACTGGCTATGCAGTATCGAGTGTTTAGTCGAATTACGTTAATCATGGAGAAGAAGCGAATTCAATCTATTGAAAGTACACAATCATACTTTCAAAAAAGAAAGAATGTTATGTCTGTAAAAGCAACCGTCATGTCAGGAGCAACTGGTACAACGGGGAGTGTTTCCAGCTTAGAACAACAAGATGCCGAGACGATCTTAACATGGTACGAACATTAATGAACTAAAAAGCTAATCCTTTCAATTTTATGGAAGGGTTAGCTTTTTTAACTATAAATAAATAGAGATGCTGTTTATAATAAAATAAATAGAACAAAAGGGGTGGAGACATTGTTTAAATATGACATTAATGAAAGCGCTTATTTAAAGCTTTTGGATTTAAGTGATGTAGAAGAGTTATTCGCTTTAACTGACCGTTCAAGGGATACATTACGGGAATGGTTGCCCTTTGTAGATGATGTCAAAACAGTAAAGGATACTGAGCAATTCGTAAAAAATGCTATGCAACAATATGCTGATCACAATGGCATACAAGCAGGGATTTACTATGATGGAAAGCTTGCGGGTGTTATTGGTTATCACCAAATCAACTGGCAACATAAATGGACAAGTATTGGCTACTGGCTAGGGAATGAATTTGTAGGAAAGGGGCTCGTTACGAATTCCATGAAAGCATTGATTGATTTTGCCTTTAATTATTTGAAGTTAAATCGTATAGAAGTGCGTGTTGCAGTTGGTAATATTCGTAGTCGTACAATCCCAAAGGTATTGGGCTTTCATGAAGAAGGGCGTTTAAGGGATGCTGAGTGGCTATATGATCACTACGTAGATCAGGTTGTTTATGGTTTAACAGCAACTGAATGGAAAAAAATAAAGATGTCAAATGAAGCTACAGTGGTTTTATAATGGAGGTCATTGTAAGGAAAGAGGAGCTGCTCTATAGGTGAGCAGCTCCTCTTTTTAATGTTATGGTCTACCAGCCATCTTTTGTTTGCGCCAACTTAAAATTCTTTTTGGATGTAAATAGACAAGTCCAAGGATAAATCCGGTTACTAAACCGCCTAAATGAGCAAAGACATTCACATTTGGTTGGAGAAAGGTCATAATGACACTGATGACGATGATTGGTAAAATGAGCTTACGAAGCATGGGCATTGTACGTCGAGTATAGTAAACTAATGCCCCAAATGCACCAAAAATTCCAAAAATAGCCCCACTTGCACCAAGGCTCGCATAACTACTATCATAGAATATATAGGTTGCCATGTTGCCTACAATACCTGATACTAAATAAATTGTAATGAAACGTGCTTTCCCTGCGATTTTTTCTAGCTCTGGTCCAAAGAGATATAAGGAAAACATATTAAAAAACACATGCATAAAACCTGCATGTAAAAACATGGCAGAGAAAACACGCCACCATTCACCACTTTGAATCAGGAAATTTGCTTGGATTCCGTAATTCCACAAGAGTGTTCCTATGCTGGGTATGAGAGACAATACATAAAGAGTAAGATTTATTGCTATTAAAGTTGAAACAACAGGGTAATACTTTGTATATTGCTTAAAATTTTCCGTTCTACTAAACATGGCTCCACCTCAATTTACAATTATTATACATGCCTTGTTGGAAATAGGTAAAGGAGAAGGTTCACATGATTAAGGGAATTGGCCTCGATATTGTAGAGATTGATCGTATTGCAAAGGCTATGAAACGAACAGATAAATTTAAAGACCGCATTTTAACGATAAATGAAAAAAAAATATTTGATGGTTATTCGGAAACTCGCAAAATAGAATTTTTAGCTGGGCGATTTGCTGCAAAAGAAGCATTTTCGAAGGCTCTGGGAACAGGGCTTGGGGAACAATGTAAGCTTCATGATTTGGAAGTGTTAAAAGGAGCAGCTGGCAATCCTGTTTTATATTTTAAGGATGAACTTGTCAATGGTTTTGTTAGTATTACGCATTCTAAGCAATACGCAGCTGCTCAAGTAATCTTATTAGAATAGTACTTAACTTGTCTAAAAGGATTGCATGTAAATTTAAATATATTGCCCTTTCTTCAAATGACATAACTGACAAATACGGTTCATATATTGTCGTAGTGGATTTGAAAGAAGAAAGGGTGAAAGCGTGGGCAACCGTATAGTTAAATGGCTCGTCTTACTTTGTACGATATTACTTCTGTCGGCATGTGGTGCAGCCTCACAGGAAAAAGTGTTGAAGAAAGTGAATGGTAAATGGGCAGAGACGAATGGTTATGAATTAAATGCATCGATGGAAATTAAATCGGGTGGGGAACCTAGAAATTATGATGTAACAGTATGGCACACAAAACCTGATTTCTATCGAGTAGAAGTAGTTGAAAGTGGGAAAGATGTTTCTCAAATGATTGTACGTAATGCTGATGGTGTTTTTGTCGTAACACCGACATTAAACAAAATGTATAAATTCCAAAGTGATTGGCCAAAGAAAAATAGTCAGGCATACCTAATTGGAGCGCTAGCAGAAGATTTAGCAGAAGATAAAAATCTTGTCATGAAAGAAGAAGAAAAAGCATATATATTTGAAGCGGCTACTAGAAATAGCTATAAGAACAGTATGCCACATCAGGTTATAACAGTAGATAAGAAAACTTTATTGCCAACCTCAGTAGTTATTATGAATGATGTGAAAGAAGAGCAAATCAAAATCACATTTAAGAAAATTAAGCTAGGTGTACAACATGCTGCAAAAGAGTATGCAGTTGAACAATTCACTGATAAAGATAACACGAAAGGTGAACAAGCTACACCTGCCGAAAAAGAAGGGCAAGAAGATAATGAGGATAAGGAAGCTGTTGGAGCAGAAGTTGAATATCAAGAATTCCAAACACATTATCCTGTTGTAAATTGGGCACAATTAGCGAATGAAAAAGTTGTGCAGGAAAGTGGAATGGAACGAGTAATCTTAACATACGATGGTGAGAAGGCATTTACTGTTATGCAGCAACCAGTAATGAAGGAAAATTCAATGTTACCTGTATCGTCACCTGGTGATCCAGTTGATTTAGGCTATACAATTGGTGCTATTACAGATACATCAATTAGTTGGGAAAAAGATGGCGTTGAATTCTTTGTAGCATCAAGTAAATTAACGCGAGAAGAAATGATTGAAGTTGCTACATCTATGACGATAGGTAGTATGAAGTAACTTTTCTGGCTACAGCCTTCTGGAATACGGAGGCTGTAGCTTATTGATAATTAAAATGAACCTATAAAGTATAGGCTCATCCGAAAACCAAAACTTTGTGTGTACAAGCTAAATCGACATACTTTGCAATATGTATGTCCTACATAATGTTTTAATTAAAAATAAAGAGGGTATTCTTATGAAGACACAGCAGTTTTTTCGTCCAACAAAAGCAATAATAGACTTACAAGCAATTCAACAAAATGTAAAAAACTTAAAAGAATTTTTACGACCTAATGTTCAAATTATCGCTGTAGTAAAAGCAAATGCGTATGGTCATGGAGATGTAGCCGTTGCACGGGCAGCTCTTGAAGCTGGTGCCACAGTACTTGCAGTGGCAACGCCCGATGAGGCATTACATATTCGAGCACATTTTGAAGAACCAGACATATTAATATTAGGTGCATCTCCAGTTTCGTTTGCTCCTTATGCAGCGCAGCAACGTATTATACTTACGGCATTTGCCGATGATTGGATTCAGCAAGCTGCTTCTCTTTTAGTGGATGAAGCGCTTCCTTTACGACTTCATATAAAAATAGATAGCGGAATGGGTAGAATAGGTATTCGCTCAGAGCAGGAATTATTAGAGCTCTATCAAACAATACAGTCTACAGATCACATGGAGCTGGATGGAATATTTACACACTTTGCGACAGCTGATGAAGAGGATACGCTACATTTTGATCAACAGGTACAATTTTTTGAGAAATGTTTAGCTGTAATACCTAATAAGCCGCGACTTGTTCATGCATCTAATACAGCCGCCTCATTAGTAAAAGATCCGCATTTACAATATGATGCTGTTAGATTTGGTATTTCGATGTATGGATTATCACCCTCTTCATATGTGAAAAGTATATTACCTTTTCCCTTGTTACCAGCGTTCTCGCTTGAAAGTGAACTTGTTCATGTAAAGCAAATAAAATCAGGTGATCCAGTTGGCTATGGAGCTACATATGTTGCTCCGACAGATATGTGGATAGGAACAATTCCAATTGGCTATGCAGATGGCGTGATTCGCAAGTTAGGTGGACAAGAGGTTTTAATTGATGGACAAAGAATGCCGATTGTTGGACGAATTTGTATGGACCAATGTATGGTTGCCCTACCAAAAGCATATGATATAGGTGAGAAGGTAACACTCATTGGTCGACAAGGAAATACTGGAGTATCGATCGATGAATGGGCAACAAAGCTCGAAACAATTAATTATGAAATACCATGCATTATAACAACAAGAGTTCCTAGAATATATCTTTAGTTGTCTTTCATTAGAATAAGTCAAATCTCAATGTAATGTCATGAGCAATGTTCCAAGTTGAATTTGGTAAATAAATTAGCACTGGAGAACTTATTTCTTTTCCAAAACATAGTAATGGCTCATATTTGAAAACACATTGCAATAATAATTATTCAGCATATACCTTCGACAACCAACATATTTTTACAATTTG
>NZ_DJAU01000060.1:22242-28691 GCF_002429725.1 Lysinibacillus sp. UBA5994
AATTGATAAGTCAAGATTGACGGATCGTATTACGCAACTGGATCATGCTGTGATGGAAAAAGTTGATGGTGCGTTGATGATCAGTTTAGGTCTAGTTAAATTTTGATATACATATGTGTATAGAAGCATCGAGATTATGATATCTCGATGCTTTTTTGTCTTATATCCTTGAAATGTCTTTACCATAATTTGAATTACGATAGATCTTGCTCAACGAACGATTTTGCTACGAAAGATGAAGTACCTGAAATAATTAAGCTAAGGTGTAATTGATAAATGTTACAAAAAGCTTTAAGATATACACAAGATTTTTAATAAAAATAGATTTTTGAAAAAATTCTTAAAAGGTATATGAAAATTTACATAGAATATTCCATTTATAGAGGCAATTCATTCATTTTAAATGATGGCAAGCAGTTTGAATAAAAGTGTAAGAGTATAACTCCAAAGGAAATGGAGGGACAGCAGTGACATATAGGTCTTCGGTTGAAATTATTACAGAGTGGGATATTGTTGCAGCTAGACAACTGGGGCGCAATGAAGCAAAAGCACTTGGATTTGGCACTGTTGATCAAGCCCGCATCACCACGGCAATTAGTGAATTAGCACGAAATATTTATTTATATGCAAGTATAGGTATCATAGCAATTGAAAGGGTTGAAGCAGATACTGAAAAGAAAATAGTTGTTGTTGCAACAGATCAAGGGCCTGGTATTAAAGATGTTCGTAAAGTAATGGAGGATGGTTATTCTACCTCGGGGGGGCTAGGTGCTGGTTTGCCAGGTGTTAAACGATTGATGGATAGTTTAGATATTCAATCTGTCGTTGGAGAGGGAACAACGATAAGAGCGGAAAAATGGTTGCGTTAGGACGTGAAGAAAACTGAAACAATTAGAAGCTCAGTATAAAAAAATATTAGCAGATTATATGGTCAACCAAACAGAAAGAAATTTATATATCGCTCAGAACTTCACACGTCAGTTAATTCAAAAAAATATCTCTCCCGAGGATGTTATTAGCATTCATAAAAATGCTGTAGAACAAATATTTCCGAATCAAATGAACGAATCACAGCCTGCTTATGATTTTTTGATTGAAGTAATGGTGCATTATGGAATGGCACATAGAGAGCATCAAAGTTTACTTCAAAAGCAAGCTGAATATGAAATGGAAATGAAAATAGCGACAAACATCCAAAAAACATTGTTGAAAACTTATGTGCCGAATATGCAAAATATTGATATAGGTATGATTTCAGTACCTATTCGAAAAATGAACGGCGATTATGTACATTTTTTTCATGATGGAGAAGAATATTTAAGTGTGGCTGTGACAGATGTTGTCGGTAAAGGAGTTCCTGCTGCTTTATGTATGTCGATGGTGAAATATGGACTTGAAACATTGGTATATGCATATAAAGATCCCTCATATGTTTTAGAAGTTATTAATAGGGTAATAGAAAAAGGTGTGGATGACAGTATGTTTGTTTCGATGTTTTATGGCTGCTTAGATGTAGAGCAAAACATTTTTTCTTATGCTTCGGCAGGCCATGAACCAGCTTTACATTATAGTGCAAAGAACGATCAGTTCTTTACCTTAGAGGCTAAAGGTTTACTATTGGGTGTATTGTCTGAAACAAACTATACGTTTCATGAAATTGTGTTAGAAGAGAATGATTTGATTATTATGATGACCGACGGTGTGACAGAATTTAGAGTGAAAGAAGAATTAAATTCGCGAGAGGTAATCACAACTTTAATAAAAGAAAATAGACATTTATCTGCCCAGCAATTGTGTCAGCTCCTTTATAAGGAAATAGAGAGAGTGCAAAATTTTAAACTATTTGATGATTTTACTGTAGTTATTTTAAAAAAATAGGTTTAAGTTTAAATTGAACAGGGTAGAGAAAATAGTCTAACAAATATGGTGGAGGTGTGCTATATGGACGTAACGATACATTTTAAAGAAATTGATCATAAATTATTTGGCTTTGTTGAGGGTGAGATTGATACGTTTACTGCTTCAGGATTACGAGACGAATTAGAAGCTGTAAAGATTACAGAGGGTTTAGAAATTGAGCTTGATCTATCAAAGGTAAATTACATGGATAGTACAGGACTTGGGATTTTTGTTGCCTTTTATAAAAGAGCATTACGTGAAAATGGTAAAGTAAAGCTCGTTGGTTTATCGAATAGGTTACAAAGATTATTTGAAATTACTGGTCTTAGTGATTTGATGGATATCGAAACTGATAAAAAGGTGGAATTAAGATAATGAAGGAATTTGACTATATTGAAATTAGAGTTCCTGCTAAACCGCAATTTGTCAGTGTCATTCGATTAACTGTCTCGGGCTTAGCGAGTAGGATTGGCTTTAATTATGATGATATTGAAGATTTAAAAATTGCAGCAAGTGAGGCTGTGACAAATGTTGTTCACCATGCTTATAAAGACGAAGAAGAGGGTGAAATTGTCATCGGGTGTGCGCTGTACGACAATAAAATGGAAATGATGATTGCGGATTACGGCAATAGTTTTAATTTTGAAGAGATTAAGTCTAAGATTGGGCCGTATCATCCTGAAGAAAGTATTGCAGGGCTAAGAGAAGGTGGTTTGGGACTTTATTTAATGGAAACTTTGATGGATGAGGTGATGATCAATAACGATGGTGGCGTAACTGTCTTCATGACAAAGTATGTCACTAGGGAGCAGGTGGAGAAAAATGTCGAAAGAATCACTACATAAATCTTCATCTAAAGAAGATGTACTTAAGTGGATTGAATTGTACCAGTCAACGGAGGATGATGAAGCACAAACCAATTTAGTGATTCATTATCGATATCTAGTTGAATCTATAGCTCGTAAATATTCGAATGGTAAATCATATTATGATGATATTGTTCAAGTAGGGATGCTGGGATTGTTAGGTGCAATAAGACGTTTTGATCCGAATGTTGGTCGTAGTTTTGAAGCTTTTGCCGTGCCAACAATTGTTGGGGAAATCAAACGTTTTTTACGTGATAAAACATGGGATGTGCATGTGCCTAGACGTATAAAGGAACTTGGGCCGAGGATTAAATCAACTGTGGAGGCGCTGACAATTGAATTACAGCGTTCTCCATCCATTAAAGATATTGCTGAACGATTAGAAGTAGCAGAGGAAGAGGTACTAGAAGCTATGGAAATGAGCCGTAGTTATCAAGCTCTTTCTATGGACCATTCGATAGAGTCAGACTCAGACGGTAGTACAGTCACGTTATTCGATATTTTGGGCAGGGAAGACGATGGCTATGAAATGACCAATAAACGAATGATTGTTTCAGAGGCGCTGGTTGTGTTGAATGAGAGGGAAAAACAAATTATTCAGCTTACATATCTAGAGCAACTTAGTCAAAAAGAAGCTGGAGAACGATTAGGGATTTCTCAAATGCATGTATCGAGGATACAAAGGAAAGCAATAAAGAAATTACAAGAGGCTATTCTAGCAAGTGGCGGTGTTTCGCTCTAATCTTTCGTGGGTGTTTAATGAAAAATACCTTTAAAATGAATGGAAATAGTCTACTCATATTCGTCTGAGTAGACTATTTTTTTGCATTTTTAGTAAAGTGTAATGGTAAAATGAAAAGAAAAAGGTAGTGATGATGTGGAGCAAAAGCAAATGTTACAGCTCATTGCAAAGGATGTAGCAGTCAAACCAGGGCAAGTAGAAGCTGTTATTAACTTATTAGAAGAGGGAAATACGGTACCATTTATTGCGCGCTATCGAAAAGAGGTTACAGGATCACTTGATGAGGTGCAAATTAAAGCTGTAGAAGATCGTTATCACTACATACAGCAACTTGAACAACGAAAAGAAGAAGTTATACGATTAATCCAAGAGCAAGAAAAGCTTACACCAGAATTAGAGCAGACTATTCTTTCTGCAACAATCTTACAACGTGTTGAGGATTTATATAGACCTTATAAGCAAAAACGACGTACAAAGGCGACGATTGCAAAAGAGAAAGGTTTAGAGCCTCTTGCAGATCTCCTGTTAGCATTTAGTGATGATGCATTAGAGCAATTAGCAACTGACTTTGTGGACAACGAACAAGTTACTAATACGGAAGAAGCCCTGATAGGAGCTCGAGATATATTAGCAGAACGTTTTGCGGACGATGCCTCTATTCGTGAAAAAATCCGAGCTTATTCATGGAAAGATGGAATTCTTGTGACGTCTGTGAAAAATACAGAAATCGACGAGAAAAATGTTTTTGAAATGTATTACGAATATGAAGAGCCTGTTAGTCGCATTGTACCACACCGTATTTTAGCGATAAACCGAGGAGAGAAAGAAGAAATCTTAAAGGTTTCTATTCATGTGCCGGTGGATCGAGTATTAATGATTATGTGGAAAGAATGGATACCTGCAACTGGTTCGTCTCCTGCTATTGCAGAAGTTAAACTAGCAATCGAGGATTCGTACAAGCGTTTAATTCAGCCTTCAATTGAAAGGGAATTACGAAACGAGCTTACAGAAAAAGCTGAGGCACAGGCTATTCATATTTTTTCCGAAAATTTACGTAACCTATTGCTACAACCACCTATGAAAGGTAAATATGTTTTAGGGGTTGATCCAGCTTACCGTACAGGTTGCAAGCTGGCGGTTGTAGATGAAACTGGGAAAATGCTTGAGATTACAGCTATTTACCCACATCCACCGAAACCAGATGTGGCAAAATCCAAAGCTATTGTAAAAGGAATTTTGGCAAAGTATCCAATAAGTATAATTGCCATTGGTAATGGTACAGCATCTCGGGAGACAGAACAATTTATCGCGGATGTATTAAATGAACTTACTACTGACATAGCCTATGTGATTGTCAATGAAGCGGGGGCATCTGTTTATTCAGCGTCTGAAATTGCACGTACAGAATTTCCTGATTTACAGGTTGAACAACGTAGTGCTGTCTCCATTGCACGTCGCTTACAGGATCCTTTATCAGAGTTAGTGAAAATTGAACCAAAAGCTGTGGGTGTAGGTCAGTATCAGCATGATGTTTCTCAAAAAAAATTAAATGAATCGCTATCTTTTATAGTAGAAACAGCTGTTAACCAAGTTGGTGTAGATGTAAATACGGCTTCATCATCACTCTTACAATATGTTTCTGGTCTATCAAAAACTGTTGCAGAGAATATCGTAAAGACGCGAGAGGAAAATGGTCAATTTACTACACGTGCGCAATTAAAGAAGATTCCAAGGTTAGGCGCCAAAACGTATGAACAAGCTATTGGTTTCCTACGTGTCCCAGAAGCAAAAAATCCGTTTGATGCTACAGGTATTCATCCTGAAACCTATGCCCTTGCTGAGCAAATATTAGCAGAGGCTCAAATAGATAAAAAAGAGTTAGGGACACAGAAGGCAGAGGATGCTATTGCAGCACTAAATATCCAAAAATTAAGTGATGTGCTTGGAGTAGGAGTTGTGACAATTCAAGATATCGTGGATACCTTAATGAAACCTAGTCGTGACCCACGTGATGCATTCCCACAACCATTGCTTAAGACTGATGTATTAAAAATGGAAGATTTAAAAGTAGGTATGGAATTGCAGGGGACGGTAAGAAATGTAGTAGATTTCGGCGCATTTGTTGACATTGGCGTGAAGCAAGATGGACTTGTGCATATTTCTAAACTCCAAAATAAACGTATTAAGCATCCATTAGAAGTTGTGGCACTTGGGGATATTGTAACTGTCTGGGTTGAACAAATAGATGTAACGAAAGGGCGTATCTCTTTAACGATGCTTCCTCCTAAAAATCAAGCATTAGTTTGAGTACTAAATTTTTGCCACACTGTCTATACTACGCAGTGTGGTATTCTTGTTGTTAGAGGTGATTACTGTGGACAATCAAGAATTACAAGAGCTTGTTCGTCGCTTATCTTTAGAAAACTTTCAGAGGCCTTTTCTGCATCAAGCCTACTTTAATCCGAGATTACGGTCAACGGGAGGACGATATCTTTTACAATCCCATAATATTGAGATTAATCCTAAAGCCTATGAGTTATACGGTTTGAAAGAGATTCAAGGTATTGTTTTACACGAATTATGCCATTATCACCTACATATTGAAGGTAAAGGGTATCAGCATCGAGATAAAGATTTTAGAGAATTATTAAGGAAAGTAGATGCCCCTCGATTTTGCGCAGTTTTACATGTCCCGAAAGCTACAGTTAAAAAACAACGACGACGCTATACATATACTTGTGTCAATTGCCACCAATTATATATACGGAAAATAAAAATGAATGTTGAAAAGTATTGTTGCAGTAAGTGTTTGGGGAAATTAAAATTAGTAGAGTAAAAAAAGTTTAAAAAATAGTTGACGTTTTGTTGAGTTGTCCCTATAATAGTAAAAGTCGACAAGATAACGACGACAACATAACATGAATTATTCCGAAGTAGCTCAG
>NZ_DJAU01000021.1:0-14205 GCF_002429725.1 Lysinibacillus sp. UBA5994
TTTTCAAAAGATACAAAAAAACCGCCTTGTCCATAAAAAGACGAGGCGGATTTAGGTTAGAAAACGATATATTTCACATATTGCTTCCAAGTTAGTTCTTTAAAATGGCTCCATTGGATTTTCTCAACAGGTAATGTTCTGAAGGTATAGGCTTCGAGATTACGTTTCTCATTAGAGAGCATTGGCGTACCTTCATCAAGATAATCCATAAAAATAGCTGACTTAGCCGTTTTAAATTGCACATTGACATCAATTAGCTGAATTTTACCGTCCTGATTGATGATATACAGCTTTTTGTTCCCTTTTTTAGCTGTGGCTAGCCACGATTTATCAACTTTATAAGAATCGAATGCTTCGTTGACAATAATAGAGGCCTTACCAGTTGTCGAAAATGGGATGTCCTCGAGTGGGGCATCCTGCTGTAAGGTTACTTCATAATTAGTTGGTTGTGGTAAGGTAGCAGTTTTGGCTAGCTCATTTGCCCAAATTGTCTGATCGTCAGTAGCAATCGTTTGTTTTTCTAATACGATGCCAGATAGATCATCCTTGACATGTTTCACCTTGAAATCTACAGTTTGCCCTTCCTCCACCTTTTGCCATTCCTTTTCTGATAAATAGGCATACATTGCTTTTTCATTCGAATAGATTTCAAAAGTTAGCGCACCAGCTTCTTCCTTAATGGCTGCCACCACACCATCAATAGGGCTGACAATACCCTGACGAGATTGAATTTGTGTAATTTGGGCTTCAAGTAACGCAATTTGACGATTTGTTTCAGCAATATGTCGATTTAACAGGGCAACCGCTGTAGATGCTGAATTTTGTTGAGCAAGCTCTAATTTTAGCGTTACAGATAGCTTGTCATTGATTTGATCCGTATTAATGGAGCTTTTTGGATTAGAATCGTCTCCATATTCATCCTCTATTTGATCAAGGGCATCCTGTAAATCTTGTAATTCTGTTTCATAGGCAGTGCGTTCAGATTCAAGCTTTGTTAACTCCTCATCCACCTCATCCGTTTTATAGGTAGCAAGTACATCATTCATCATCACTTCTTGGCCACGCTTTACATTCACAGCTGATAAGCTAGTTGCATCAGCAGTAATCGTGTATGTCTCAGCAGGTGCTACAATGGTATCTTTATGAACACGCTCTGTATTCGTGCCGATATAAGCTTTTTGAAATTCATCGATAAAGTAGGATCGTGTCACGTTGCTATTATCTTTAAAGACAAAATAAGCATTTATGCCGATTACTAGCATTACTAACACGATGGTCGTAGTTGTCCATGGTCTTGTTTTGATAAATGCCATCATCCTAACCCCCTAGCAATCCATTCTTTAATTGGTAGTACACTAATCAAACCAACAAATATGGCCATAAATAGCTGTATACCAATCAATTTGACTACTAACATTTTCCTACTAGCTTCTTCCTCCCATTTTGATAGGAAGAGATACTGTACAATAATGATTAAAACAGTTGTTACCGTCAATTGATTGAGGGTAAATAATACGAAATCTGTTTCAATCACCTGTAAGGCAGCAGGAGCTAAGGAGAAGAAAGAAAACATGGTTGTATAGCCTACTGCATAGAAAACAGCTAAGAGGATTGCTTTTTCAATTAATAGAAAGGCTACAACATAAAGCTGCACTCTTTTTATCCAAGTATAAGGAATGTCCGTTGATAGATGTAAAAGATAGGTAACACCATAATAGTGGAAGCAAAAATAGACGATTGCCCATAAAACGGCACCAAGCATCGAAAGTATACGTGCTACATAGTATTCATTTTGTAAATCCTTTGCGAATAAGGACGTTAAATTTTCTGTCCCCATTCCCCAATATTCGCGAGCAGCAAACAACAGGATGAAAAGAATGAACACCGTTAGTACTCTTTTTTTATATCCGATGACCTCGCCTTCCTCTACGATGCTAGTAAAGTAGGTAGGATTTTTTAAGCTATGCCAGAACTTATAATGGTAAAACATAAAACAGCGTCCTTTCTTCCAAAATAGGATATCAAAGTTGTAGTATACACCTTGTAAAGACATTATGACATATGAAAATAGCTGTTTTTTTCCAATAAATTCATTGAAAAAACATAATCTCTTATTATATGTCAATTGGTGAAAACCTTATATAACACCATTGTATAGTATAATTGAAATAACTTCCTGTTTTTCTAGCTAGTAATTTAGAAAAATTACTTTTGATATGTCTCATTTTGTAAATATATTAGAATGGCTTGAAATAAAGCAATTTTTACCGATACTAAAGTCATAAATTCTAAATGAAAATGAACACAATCATTTTCCTATACATAAACGATGAAAGGGTGGTTCGATTGAATCGAAAATTGACAGCAGGGGTCATAACAGGTCTTTTATTGGCACCTACGGCTATAGCGAACGCACAGGAAAATGATGCACAATCCCGCGTCACAACACATACGGAGCAAGTTGCCTATACAAATGAGGTAGCGGCTGCAACGACAAGAGAGCAGCTTATTGCTCAATTTGGTAAGCTGTCAGAGAACTCATCAGCTGATGACATGGTCATTGCAAAAGGAGATCTGCAAGTTTTAAGTGCAGCAGGCTTTAATGAACACGAAGTTGCATTTATTGAAGCTAAGTATCGCTATGTGGAGGAGCAACGTAGCTTATTAAGTGAGCTACAAAAATTAGGAAAAGAAATGACAGGAATCTCGTTTACAAGTAAAACATTTATTGCAGATGTAGCCGCTTTCGATAAGAAATATGATAACTTTTTAAAAATCGGCACGGATAATCTAAAAGCGTATGTAACTGTTCAAAAGGAATTTGAAGCAGCTGTCAATGAGGCGCTAGTGAATAATGCAAAAGACATTGCCAGTACAATTCGCGGCACATCTTTACAATACGGCTATACCGATGCAGAACGCAATGCCTACTTTAAAGGCAAGGGGATGGATGTTGACAAATTAAATAACTTAAAAGTGGATGCGACTAAAGCAGAAGGAGTAGCTACAGAATTAGTTCTGTTAGTTGAGTTATTGGAAAAATCCTCGGATTACTCAACTGTTTTGCCTAAAATAAATAGTTTTACGGCGAATTATAATGGGTTAACTACAGAGCAAAAGAAAGTAATAGAAGCGTACAATCCAAATGATGATAAGGTTACACCTTTTAAAAAGTATAAGGATACGTTATCAGGTTTGTCTGCTGTAGAAAAGGTGACTTCTAGTATTACACAGCTAAAAGCTAAGCAGCCAGCAGATTTCACTACAGCCTCGAGCTTTATTAATGCGGTAGCTGCTATTGATAAAGCATATAATAATCTGGATGCAGCTTCTAAAAATTTAGTAGAAACAGAATATAAGAGCATTGAACAATATCGTCAGGCGGCCAATATTTCGAAAAGCATTTCTACATTACGTGTATCCAAAGAAGACGAATATCGTACCGCAGTTAATGAGCTAAAAACAAAATACGACGGCCTAACAATCAATAAAGATTTTGTTATAAACGCGAATGAATTACAATCATCAATTGCCAATATTACTGTGGCTGAAAGTATCGAGAATCTTATAGACTTGATTGGTACTAAAATAGATAGTGAAAAAGTAGCTGCCATTAAAGCAGCGCGTGCAGCTTATGATAATCCACCTGCTCCAACTGGTACAACAATCAATCCAAGCAATGTCAAAAAAATAGTCACTAATTTAGCAGAGCTCACAGCTTGGGAGAAAAATTTAGGTGCTGCCTTAAAGGTAGATAAGTTAATTGATAGCCTTGATCCTGCCGCCAAAACATTTGAAAGTAAAACTTTATCTGCGTGGACTGCCTATAACAAATTAAATGAAAATGATAAAACGTTAGTGCAAGGAACTTCAAAACTAACACTGTTTCAAAAATACGCTGATCTATCAAAAACAATCAATACATTAAAACCTTCAGCAGATTACAGCGCACAGCTTGCCGCAATAAGAAACCAAGTAGATAAATTAGATGCACAAGGTAGTGGCTATGAAGAAGCTCTTAATAATTTAAAAACACAGCTGATTGTAAAAATAGACGCTTTAATTGATGAAGAAAAAGCGGTAAAAGAAGTTATAGAGGAAATTGATCTGCTAGATAAAAATATAGCTATTGAAAAAATATTGGATGCACGAGCTCACTATAATGCGTTATCACCAACAGCTAAAAAGCGTGTGACAAATATTAAAGTGTTAACAGATTTAGAGAAATCCTATAAATCAGTCGTTAATGTCATCTCTCAATTTGAAAAATTGGATCCTTCCTCTAAAAGCTATATTTCTAAAGCAAAATCAGCTTATACGGCTTACTCCAAACTAGATAATGCTAATCAGGAGTTTGTTTTAAATTATAAGGGCTTGAGTAAAAAAGTACCTGTTATAGATGTTATTGTTCAAATTGATGCTTTAAATACTTCAAAAAAGACCTATAAAGATGATGTGCAAAAGGCAACGGGTGCTTATAACGCATTAAATAATATAGAGCCAAAACTTCAAGACGAGGTCATCAATTATGTACACCTAACAAACGCACAAGGCTATATCAATACGGCCAAAGCATTCGATGACCGTATTATAGCATTAGCAAATGAAGGCCCTGACACATTTGTCAAAAAGGTAGCCGAGCTTACATTAGAATATAAAGCAATGGATAAGAACGCACAGAAGCTAGTGGAGCAAGCCAAAATGTTAAGCTCCTACGAAAAGGATAACAAGGCAGTAATCAAGGTGATTCAAATGATTGATGCCTTAAACCCAACAAATAAGGATTATACAAAAAAGGTTCTTGATGCACGTAAAGCCTATAATGCACTTGATCAAGTTTCCCAAAAACGTGTAACAAACTATGCTAATCTCACAGCTGTAGAGGATGTTGCTTCCTTGATTGGTCTTATTGCGTCGTTAAAGCCAACAAGTAAAACTTTCTATCAAGATATGAAAACAGCGCGTGAGCTTTATGATGCCTTGCCAGCAGAGAAGCAGCAAGCGATCGTAAACTATGATGCACTGGTAGCAGCAGAGAATGAACAAGGATTAGCACAGAGTGTAGTCGAGCTAATTAAATTAACAGAAGTGCAAGATGCTGACTATTTAACGAAGCTGATGAATGCGCGTGTAGCATACGATAAGCTGTCATCTGACCAAAAGAAATTAGTGACGAATATTAAAGATTTAACAACACGTGAAAAAGCAGTGAAACCAATTTTAAGTGTGATGGTTCAAATTAATGAACTAGATCCAGAATCAACAAACTTTGTTAGTAAGGTAAACTCAGCACGTAAAGCGTATGATAAATTATCGAAAGATCAAAAAAAATACATCGATAATATTAATATTCTCTTAAAATTCGAGCCTGTCTCTAATGTAATGGAATTGATTAGTAAACTTAAATCTTCAAGTAACACATTCCTTCAAGATACATCACGAGCACGCTCACTTTACGATGCACTACCGGACGATATGAAGCAATATGTGACAAACTACTACTTATTGCAAGCAGCGGAGTCTAGTATTTTAGGGGCTGGTAATGTCATGCAAATGATTGATGACTTACCATCCGTTGATCCAAAGCAATATGTGAAACGTATTCAAGAAATCCGTGCTGCTTACAATGCTTTACCAAAGGATCAGCAACGGGCTGTTCAAAATTATAAAGTGCTACAAGATCAGGAAAAGCTAATAAAGCCTGTAATGAGTATTGTAGAAGATATAGACCGATTGCTAACGGCAAAAGATATGGATAGTCAATACCAAAAGATTTTAAAAGCCTATGATAAGCTCAATGCTGATCAACGACGCTATGTTTATAACGACCAGCTATTGCTTTCGCTAGATAATGTTATAAAGGTTTATAATAATATTGCTAAATTGAATCCAAAGGATAAATATTACTTTGGCATGGTGGAAGCGGCACGTAAAGAATATGATAGTTTGAATACGACAGATAAACAACGTATCTCCAATTATGCTCTTTTACTCGAAGCAGAGAAAAGTTTAGCTGATGTGAAGAAGGTTGTGGAGATCATAGCGGGACTGTCTCCAAGCTCTTCAACGTATATTGAAGATGTGGCGAATGCCGTTGCTGCCTATAAGGCATTGGACTCTAAAATTAAAGGACAGGTCATTAATGAGGATGTCTTAAAGCAGGCTGAAAAAGATGTGGCTGCCGTTCTCAAAGTTGTTCAAGCGATTGGAAATATTGATCCAGACAGCTCCTCATTCGAGAAAAAAGTGTTAGCTGCTCAAAAAGATTATAGTAATTTGTCAATTGAGCAACAGGGCTTAGTGTATAATTACCGCATTCTAGAAGACTATCTTAAAATGATTCAATAGTATGATAAAAAAGGAGTTTTCCCCATCAATATAACGGGAAAACTCCTTTTATAAGTAAGAAAAAATGAATCCTAATATTAATTTCCAAAAAAGTGAAACTATATCATCTGAAATTCGTATCTTATAGTATAAATGGTCGCTTTGATTGGGAGGTACCATTTGATACATTTTCATTTTGCCAACGTGAGGAGGTCGCCCTGTTGAAAAAATTATTGAGTATAATGGTACTTTCAATAGCTGCAACCGTAGGAAGTTTAACTAGTTTTAGTCAAGTAGAAGCAGCGTCTGCTAAGGCAGTAGATGTGACAAATTCATACTGGGCAAATGCCTCGATTCAACATATGCTCACAAAACAATATATGACTACATACAACGACAACACTTTTAAGCCAGAGCAAGCTATTACAAGGGCAGAGGCTGCTGCTGCCATTGCTCGCTCTCTTCAAACAAACATTGACATTGAGAACCCTGTAAAATTCAAGGATGTTCCTACAACACATCCATATTACAAGGAAATTTGCCAGCTTGTTAAACTGGGAGTTATTCAAAAAAGTGATGCCTTTCATCCAGAAGAGCCTTTAAAGCGTATGCAGGTGGCAAAAATGCTAGCACTAGCTTACCAAATTAAAGTAGATGGCAAAAATAATAGCCAGTTTGCGGATATTACGCGTACGCATTGGGCAAAAGACTATATTGAATCCTTAGCAGATATCGGCATTATTAGTGGAGTGGATGCTAAGCATTTTGCTCCTGACCAATTGGTAACACGTGCACAGTTTGCTGTATTTGTTGAGCGAAGCATGGTTTTTCAACAAAAAATTAAGGCATTGGAAGTAGCCTATGACTATCTAGCAAAGGATTATATCCCAACTGTAAACCTTTCTTCTGAGTGGTCTAAAAAGGTGATTGAATTAATAAATGTTGAAAGACAGAAGAATAAGCTAGAACCTGTTGCTTATGATTCGGAACTGACACAAATTGCAATTATTAAAGCACAGGACATGGTAAATCGCCATTATTTTGAACACGTTTCTCCATATTATGGGGCACCTTGGGATTTAGCGACATTATTTGATTACAACTATACAAGTTTTGGAGAGAATATTGCTAGAAATATTAAAACACCTGAAATTGCTGTTAAGGCATGGATGGCTTCACCTAGCCATCGAGATAATATTTTAAAAGAGCACTATACGAACACAGGTGTTGCAATAGCACAGGATAGCAAAGGAAATTACTATTGGGTCCAAATGTTCTCTAGTCAATAAGTTGTTGTGTAACAAAGAATCGCTAATATTACAGAAATGTTACGAAAGTTCCAAATTACGATAAAAAAATCCCCTTTTTAACGCTGGAAATACCACCAAACGTTGGTATTACAGCGTTTTTTTGCTGTCTAAAACCGTTACACAATTGAAAAATAACATTCGCCTCTTTTGTGATAGTCTATGTATAGGCAAAAAAGTTTTGAGAGGGGTATAACAAAAGTATGAATAAGAAATGGTTATTACCGATTTTTGCATCATTTATGTTATTTTCAACTACTAATATTAATACTGCTGAAGCAGCGTCTAAAGCAGATTTAACTGATACAGCTTCTAAATATTTAGGTGTTCCATATAAATACGGCGGTACAACAACAAGCGGTTTTGATTGCTCTGGCTTTACTTCTAAAGTATTTTCAGACTTAGGCATTCAATTAAACCGTACGTCAGGATCTCAATATCAACAAGGTACTGCAGTTGCCAAGAGTGATCTTCAAGTTGGCGATTTAGTATTTTTCAATACAAGTGGTAGTGGTATTTCACATGTGGGGATATACATAGGTGATGGTAAAATGATCCACTCTCAAACTGGTCAAGGTGTAAGCTACTCAAATGTTAATGACCCATATTATTGGGGCGATCGTTATGTAGGTGCTAAACGTGTAGCAACATTTGATGCTCAACAACAGGCTGAAGTAAAACAAGCAGCTATTGACTTTTCCGTATATGCTTCTCGTGCAGAGGTAGCAGTACAAATTGCAAAAGCTTTAAACTTAGATACATCTGATACTACTACTAGTTTCGTAGATGTAAAACCTACATATGCTCATGCAGGTGCTATTGCAGCTGTAGCAAAATTAGGTATCTTTGAAGGCGATGCAAATGGTAAATTCAACCCGTCTTCACCAATTACGCGTGCACAAATTGCTAAAGTATTAGTGCTAGCATTTGGTCTTGAAAATAATGGTGGAAGTGTAGCATTTAGTGATGTGCCTCAAAAGAGCTGGGCTAATGAATATGTTTCTACTCTAGCGTCAAATGGCATTACAAATGGTGACGGAGACGGTAGCTTCGGTTCTGATGAATTACTAAAAATCGAACAATTAAAAGTATTTATTGAAAGAATTCAACAATAAGTTCATAAAGTTAACACTTTAATTGTGTCATAGATTGCAAGAAATGATCTTTTGAATAGCGTATAATGGAAGAAGGGTTTGCAATAGCAGACTCTTCTATTTTTATGATAATTTTGTAGGAAAGGATGTGAATTGGAAAATTAAATTTTAACAGTTCTATTGTATGATGCTTTATTTAGCTAATTTTGTTAAAATGGACACGTTAAGAGAACAAGAAGGGAGGAAATAAGACATTGAACATCAAAAAAATTAGTCTTATCTTGTGCGTCTTATTCATTTCGGCTTCTATGTTTACGATACATAGTGCAAGTGTCAGTGCAGCTAACAATTCAAATATAACATTTGAAGATGTTACTAAAAATCACCCAGCCTATGAAGAAATCAATTATTTAGTAAATTTGGGGGTAATTCAAGGTTACTTTGTGAATGGTAAGAGAGTCTTTGGCCCAAATAATAGTGTTACAAGAGGACAAGCAGCTAAAATGGTTGTTGTTGCCTCTGGTAATAAACCATTAGTTGTAAATAAATCTAGCTTTTCAGATGTTACAGTCGGCACTGAAATGTCAGGTTATATAGAACGTGCTGTACAGCTAGGATTTTTCGACAAAAATATAAAAGGTCAATTCTTACCAAATAAGCCTCTAACTCGTGGAGAAATGAGTTATGTATTAACAAAGGCTTTTAATTTAAATACTAGTGAGTATGAGGGGATCGACTCACCTTTTACTGATGTAGGAATTACACATGAATATGTGAAATACATCAATACAATCTATTATAATGGCATTACCAACGGAACAGGTAATACGTATTTACCAAATAGCACTGTAACACGTTCTCAATTCTCATTATTCGTTGCACGTGCAAACAGTGAAAAATATCGATTAGAGCTTCCTGTAAAAGGTGTACAAGTTCCAGATACATCACAAGTCATTGGCTTAGTGAAGGTCACTACAGATGGGTTAAACATCCGTAAGACAAAAGATTCTACTTCAAGCACGAACATTGTAGGCAAAGTCAATACAGGCGGTAAATTATCAGTCTACGCTGTTGAAAGTAATTGGCTAAAGGTTACTTATAAAGGCGCATATGCCTACATCTATAAGCAATATGCAGAATTTGTAGATGCAGATGGTAATGCGTTAGGAACAGTCGAAAAAGAAGTAACGACAAAAAATGCTGTCAATTTATATGTGAAGCCTACATCTTCAGCAAAAGTAATTTCATCGATTAAAGCGAACGAAAAGCTTCCCGTTTACAAAACAACTGGTGGCTACTACTTAACACAAGTAAATGGTTTACCAGGTTATATTGTAGCGAATAGCACTACGGATATTGTGGAGGAAGAAAAGCCAAATCCTAATCCAAATCCAGATCCAACACCACCAGCTTCTGGTGATGTGCTAGGAAGAGTAACGGTAGCTAATTTAAATGTTCGCAGTCAAAGTAACTCTACATCAGCCGTGTTATTTAAGCTGAATAAAGGAGAGTATGTCCAAGTTAATAACATCAATGGTTACTGGGCAGAAATCACCTATAATGGCCAATCAGGCTATGTTCACAAATCTTATTTAAAACTATTAAATCAAACAGCTAAACCTTTACAAAATCGTATTATTATCCTAGACCCAGGTCACGGTGGTAAAGATCCAGGTACAGTAAAGGGCTCTGCTTCTGAAAAGAACATTACATTAAAAGTCAGCACACAAGTGAAACAATTACTAGAGAATGCTGGAGCAAAGGTTTATATGACACGTACCGGTGATACGTATCCATCCTTACAAGATCGCGTAGACTTTACTCAAGCAAACTATGGTGAAATTTTTGTGAGTGTTCATGTCAACTCTGCTGCTAATACGTCAGCGTCTGGTACTGAAACATATTATGCAATATCTACAGGAGATATGTATCAGGAAGACATTGATTTAGCGACATATGTTAATAATCAAATTGTCAACAATTTAAATATGAAAAATCGTGGTGTCAAGCAAGAGCAATACTACGTAATTCGTAATATGGTGATCCCTTCTATTCTAGTAGAACTTGGTTTCTTAACGAATGCAGAGGATAACAGTAAAATGACAAATGATCAATACGTTAAATTATTTGCAGAATCTATTTATAATGGTATTTTGCAATATTATAAAAAACAATAATTGATTAAGAGACGATTCCAAAGATGTACTAGCCTTTGGGATCGTTTTTCTTATTCTCTATATACCCATATAAGAAAAATACAAACTAATTGATAAAATGGCCATAAAATTTTCTCTAATCATACAAATAAAAGCTAATTAGATTGCTTGCTAGCTAGTATGAAAGATAAGGAAAAGACACTTTTGCACATGGGTGATTGGAGAGGAGCCAACATCACTCCTGATTGAGCGTCGCAGAGGAGAGCCTAGAGCGAACATAAGTAAGTGAAGTGCTCATCGGACGGCCCCTGGAAAGGTCGCTGGCGGAACGGAAATCAACCTCCTGCCTTATAAAAAGGCCTTTTTGCCAGTGACTTTATCTTTTTTCAACAACAGTAAATGGCTGTCTCATTTATTAAGAGACAGCCATTTACGTTATTTCACGGTATTGATGAATTTAATATAATCCTTACTTATATATCCAGGTTCAGTGTTTAGTTTATCTGAAACAATTTGATACCAACCATTTGAGCTTGTATCTGTAACGATGACAGGCATATTACTTTTACTAAATGTGAAAAGTGGACTTTGACTTGTTGATGCATCTGCACGAACATTTAGTCCAGCAGTTGTTGTGAGAGCGATTTTATAGGGATTATTTGCATCTTTAAAGCCTAAAGCTTTTTCTGCACGATAGTAATGTCCTGCAATTTTTGCCCCCCAGAATGGATCTGAAGCGTATTTTACGTTGAAGCCGATAGCCTTAGAACCAACAACTGCGCCATTTGTATAACGTCCACCTGGCGTAATATAATTTGGCTGAAGGAATTTTTCAACTAGCTCATTAATATTGGCTTCCACACTATCAAACTTCTTGTTTAGTGGATTTGTATCATAGACATATAAGCCAAATAGATTGTTTAGATTTTGAGCGTGATCACTCATACCATAGGCACTCTCATGCTGTGCTAAGGATAAAATAAGCATAGCATTGATATGAGAATTGGCTTCCACTTCTTTTAATACAGAGCCTAAACCAAGTAGTTTACTTTTAGTTGTGGCATTTTTATAAATCGAAGCACCTGAGCTTTCAACCTCTGCTAATTTTCCCACAATATATTGATCTAGCTCATCTGCTGTATATTGAGTTGCTGCACGAGCTGGTAAGAACTGATAGTAGTTATAGGCTTCTCCCTTTGAAGAACCATCAGCATTGGTAAAGTTGATGCCATCCCAGCTAAAGTATTTCTCACCCTGCTTCATAAAGCTAGGTGCCTTACCATACACGTAACTAGCAGAATATTTATTAGTTTTATAATCATATAAGGTATGTTTTATTTCACCGTACTCATTTGAGTAATAAGAACGGCCTTTCACTAAAGCAGAAGGAATTAAGGTAACGTCAGTCTGCTTTAAATAGCCAGTATGACCAGCTAAGCGTACTTTTACTTGTGTGGCATCACTACCTAGATACTCCATTTCTGTATTACCCGCAACTGCGATTTGATCCTTAATCGTTTCAGAATTTAGAGCAACATAATTATTCGTTACAACATAACCTGAAGTCATTTTAATAATTTTATCATTTTGAGTAATCACTAAGGAACTAGTCGTCATCGCCTTTTCAGCTGCTTCAAAGCTAGTAAAGGTTTGTTTGTCTACCAAGTTACCATTGGAAACTTCTTTGACGATATATGCAGTAGTATTACCGTTATTACCAGTATTATTGTTGTTCCCATTATTAGTATTACCGTTATTTTCGGAGTTACCATTGTTTTCATTTTTACCAGCGTCAAGCTGATCAGCAAGAAGAATTAATCGTAGAATAAATGTCGATGCCTCACCAATTGTGGCATTGTCTCTTGGTAAAAACATGCCATTGGAGCTTCCTTTAATAAGTCCTAATTGTGCACCGATTGCAACATCCTCACGGAAATCTTTAAAAATAGTTGTATTGTCTTTGAAGGTAATAGAAGAAGTACCTTTTGGTATTTTTAAATAATCAACTGCTCTGATTAGCATCACTGCCATATGCTCTCTTGAAATACGGTCATCTGGCTTAAATGAGCCATCCGTATAACCAGTAATAATTCCAGCAGTTGCGGCAAGCTTAATTTCATTTGCAAATAAATATGTGTCTGACACATCTGTAAACGTTATCTCGTTCTTCGTGTCCAAATTTAATGCTTTTGCTATGTATGTGGCGAATTCACCGCGTGTAACCGTAGCATTTGGACGATAGCTTCCATTTGCATCCTTTAGTAATGCATCTTTCTGAATTAAATAGCGTAGACCACTTTCATGCATATGTCCTGATAGCTCGTCTGCATAGACAGATTGAGGCTGCCAAATGACTAGACTAACAAGCATCGTGAGCAACATAAAAATTGATAGTTTTTTCATAGTTTTACCCTCCTAAACTGATATCATTTTAACAAAGTTATACAATCAAGATAAGGGTCAAATGTTAGAAATGCCATAAAATATACCAGCGTTTTATAGGCAATAAGTATGCTTTTATAATTTGGTGTGAAAGTTAGTTTTAAATAGGGGAAGGAAAGTGAACCGAAATTCACATGAGTTTCTTCTATTATATATGTCATTTGTGTTATCCCCAAAAAATAATGCCGTACATTGCTTACTAAGAAACAATGTACGGCATTTTATTGAAGTAAAAATTAAAGCATTTCTGAAGTTGTTTTTGCTTGCATATGCAGCTGTAGGTAGTCTGGGCCACCTGCTTTTGAATCTGTACCTGACATGTTGAAGCCACCAAATGGTTGGTAACCTACGATTGCACCTGTACAGCCACGGTTGAAGTAAAGGTTTCCAACATGGAATTCTTCACGTGCTTTTTCTAGGTTCATACGATTTGTTGTGATAACAGCGCCTGTTAAACCGTATTCTGTATCGTTTGCAATTTCAATCGCATGGTCGAAATCTTTTGCTTTTGCAATGGCTACCACTGGTCCGAAGATTTCTTCCTTCATAATACGAGCAGAAGGATCTACGTCCGCGAATACAGTTGGTTGTACGAAGTAGCCGACTGTATCGTCTGCTGTACCACCAGCTACTAAACGACCTTCGCCTTTACCGATTTCGATGTACTCTGTAATTTTATTGAATGCTGCTTGGTCAATAACTGTTGCCATGAAGTTGCTGTAATCAGTTGGGTCACCCACTGTTAAAGCGTTTGTTAACTCTTCTACGCGATTTACCACTTGCTCATATACATCTTCTACGATGACAGCACGAGAACATGCTGAACATTTTTGACCTGAGAAACCAAATGCTGATTTTACGATGGATTGTGCAGCTAAT
>NZ_DJAU01000020.1:0-42794 GCF_002429725.1 Lysinibacillus sp. UBA5994
GGGGTTTTCAAAAGATACAAATAAAACGGATTTGGAAAATAATTTTTCCAAATCCGTTTTGTATTAGCGCATATCCAATACCCTTTATTCCTGCTCATTCTCTCCAATTTTTTCTTCCGTAATCGCTGGTAAAATTGGCTGTTTTACATTGCTATCAGTTACTTTTTCAGCTTGATATTTTGCTTTTAATTCAAAATACTTATCTAAAGAACGTCTAGCAATGACATTATTTTGATAGTAGTGTGGCGCTAAATTTGTATTAACCCATGGGATCACAACTGCATAGGCAATTTCAGGATTTTCATATGGGGCAAAGCCAACATGCGTTAAATTAATCGTATTTGTGCCGTAGTGCTCACGTAACGGACCATAATACACTACCTCTGCTGTCCCTGTTTTCCCTGCAGCTGTATATGGAGTATCGGCAAATTGTGCTCGTGCTGTACCATGTGAACCAGTATATACACGACGTAGCCCTTGCTTTACATAATCGATCTCTTCTTTAGGATTATCAATTTGATTCAAAATAGTTGGACCTACTTCTGTTACTAACTGCCCTAATTGCTTCCCATCCTGTGATGGGTCTCGAACCTCTTTCACAACATGTGGCTGAATACGATAGCCACCATTGGCAACTGTTGAAATATATTGTGCAAGTTGAAGTGGTGTATACGTATCATACTGACCAATCGCCAAGTCAAGTGTTTTACCACCCATTGTTGGACCTGATGGACCACGCACTCCGCTAAATTCATTTGGTAAATCAATGCCTGTTTTCACACCTAAACCAAATTGCGCATAATTATTACGCATTTTTGAGAACGTATCGTCCTTTAAGCGTAATGGCATACCATAACTATAAGGGGTTCCATTAAGCAGCATCGCAATTTTAAACATATAGGAGTTGGAAGAACGTTCTAATGCTAACAAGTCATTCATCGGGATATATCCAGCCCTGTTAAAAATAGACGTTTTCGGGTCCGTGCCAGCTAATATAATCGGCTCGTCTCCCATTGAAGTACCCATCGAAATAACATCCTGATTGTAGCCAGTGAGGACTGTTGCTGCTTTAACAGATGAACCTGCCTCATAGGCTGTTGTAAACGATCCATATGCATAGTCAATGACTTCATTTTGCCCTGTCTCGGGATTTTTTTCTATTTTCTTACCTACCATCGATAAAATGTCGCCTGTATTTGGATCCATCATAATAAGGAAGGCACGGTCTAATAAATAGGAGCCTGGAAGTGCCTTTAAGTTAAGCAGTTCTTCTTCTACAATCTTATCCGTTTCAGCCTGCAGCTCACTATCCAATGAAAGGATTAAGTCTTTACCTGGCTCCCCTTCATAGGTTGTGACTGTATCGACTACTTGACCTTTTTTATTGGTAATATTTTTGACGACTGTTTTTTGACCTTGTAATAATTCTTCATATTGTGCTTCAATGTAACTTTCTCCCACACGGTCATTACGTGAGTAGTCACGTGCTAAATAGTAATTGAGCTTCTCTTTTGGTATCCCTTTTGTTGGGACCGTTGTACGCCCAAGAATAGATAAAGATGATAATTTGACACGTTTCCAGTCTGTTGTTGTATTAACACCTGGTAGTTCAGTTAAACGCTCAGATACACGAGCAAATTCATCAGCTGATACATTTTCACTTTTAATAATTTGAGGAGATAGATTATAGCCAGATACCATCTCACGATAAATCGCTAATACCTCTAAATCTGCCTCTGTTAATTGTAAAAGTTCTTCGTTTGTGATACGTTCCCGTACCAGTTTATCAATCTCTGCATTAATCTGACTTGTTGTAATATTTTCTTGTGCATTAATTTTTGTTTTTTCTGCCTCTGTGACTTTTTCATAGGCAGCATCGTGATTTTGTAATATCCAAAAATCCTGTTTATCACGCAATGTGACACGCTTTGTTGGCTGTTCAATTAACTGTGCCAGCTTTTTCGCGATATCAAGCATCTCCTCTGTTGTGGTCGTTTGCATTTTCGTATACGTAATGGCATTTTCCGGGTGATTATCCACTAAAATACGACCGTAACGATCATACATGCGTCCCCTTGGTACACTTGTGTTGACAGGAACTTCTTCTGTACGCTCTAAAATACGTACATAATCTTCCCCTTTGACGATTTGCATATAGCCAAGTCTAAAAATTAACATTGAAAATACGATAAATATTGCAAAGAAAAGGATATTCATACGAAATGTTAAGTTAGAATGATGTTTTGCTTTAACACTCGCCGCGCGATTTTTTCCAGGTGCTTTGCGCATATGTATTCCCCTCCTCATCTTCTGATCATTTCAATACACGATACCTAGTATACCATTCGAAGGTATGACAGAAAAGCACGCACTTTCGATTTCTTATGTAAAACATCATTTATTTGACGGTACTTTATGGAGAAAGGTTGCCCTATTTCACGCTCTCCTTATATTTCGTCTTCATTATCCTGATATTTTCAGATTCTATCCCTTAATTTGCTGTTTTATCCAACAAAAAAAGGCTATGCCTCCGTGATTGCTCACTTTAGGCACAGCCAATTATTCGTTATTATTTTGCAGCTTGGAATTTAGCTTCTACTACATCCCAGTTTACTACGTTCCAGAAAGCACCGATGTAATCTGGACGACGGTTTTGGTAGTTTAGGTAGTATGCATGTTCCCATACATCTAAGCCTAAAACTGGAGTTTTCCCTTCCATTACTGGAGAGTCTTGGTTTGGAGTAGACGTAACAGCAACTGAGTCACCATCAACGATTAACCAAGCCCAACCTGAACCAAAGCGAGTTGTAGCAGCTTTAGCAAATTCTTCTTTGAAAGCGTCGAAAGAACCGAATTTAGCATCGATTGCTTTTGCTACTTCACCAACTGGTGTATTTGAACCGCCTGGAGCGATTACTTCCCAGAATAATGTATGGTTAGCATGTCCGCCACCGTTGTTGCGTACAGCAGTTTGTTTGTCAGCTGGAAGAGCATCTAGGTTTGCGATTAAGTCGTTAATGTCTTTTTCTGCAAATTCAGTACCTTCTACTGCTGCGTTTAAGTTTGTTACATAAGTATTGTGGTGTTTAGAATGGTGAATTTCCATTGTTTTTGCATCGATATGTGGTTCTAATGCGTCATAAGCGTAAGTTAATTGTGGTAATTCGTAAGCCATTGTTAAGTTCCTCCCTAAAATAAGAAATAATTAGTACATCCTTAGATTATCAAAATTGGTCAAACCATTCAACGAAAAATACTTCAATTTGAAGATTTCAGCCTTTTGACCGAAATACCGATATGTTTACTATCTTACCCTTTTCTCTCACACACTAAACCTTAAAAGAAAGGCATTAAATGGCGATAAAAAATACAATAATCATAACAATTTGAATAACAGCCTTGACAACAGTAGATGTCAAAAAGCCAATTAAAGAACCTACACCACTTTTCACTGCCTCACTAAATGTACGTTTCTCAACGATTAGTTCCGCAATCACAGCCCCTAAAAATGGTCCAATTAAAATCCCTGCCACAGGGATCACAAATGGACCAATTAATAACCCAATGGTGCTCCCCCACATACCAGCATTGGAACCACCAAACTTTTTGATACCAAACGCATTTGCCACAGTATCTGCCCCAAATAACAACACGACAAATAGTATTTCAATGACCCAAAACCACCAGCTTAGCTCTGCGAATGAGAAAAATAAGCCATAGAGCAAAAACCCACCGACTAAAAATAGTACTCCGGGAATAATTGGATATACTAAACCAATAAATGAAATAATAAAGCAGGCAATCACTAAGATCCAGCCAACAACTTCCATAAAGATTCTCTCCTTTTAACGTGCATTGCCTTTCATACGAAATAACAAAGTGAAAAGTTTCATTAATGACGAATGCCTAAAATAGAATCTGCAATATTTACTGCATGGTCTCCTATACGCTCTAGGTTGCTAACGATATCCATATAAACAATTCCTGCAGCCCCACTACACTCATTTGTGTTTAATCGGGCAATATGCTTTTGACGTAGTTTATCTTCCATATCATCAATCAGGCTTTCTAGCTCTGTTACTTCTTGAGCTAAACTTAAGCTAGCGGTATCTAATGCTTCTATACTTTTGCGCACTGCCTCTATGGCTAAACTAAACATACCTATTAAGTCCTGTCGCGCTGATTTACTTAAGCTTACCTCGTGGTGATCCTTGTACTGTAAAAGCTCTAATATATTTTCAAAATGATCCCCAATTCGTTCAAAATCCCTTACATTTGTCAATAAAGTATGATGTCTTACAGAGTCTGCACGGGAAAGAGGCTGCTTAGACACCATTACTAAATAATCAGTAATTTCATTGTCTAGATGATTAAGCCCGACTTCTAGCTGTAGCACCGTCGGAATATGCTCTGTCTCTCCAGATTTCATATATAAAAACGTTTCTTCTAACCCACGCAATGCATGTTCACCCATGCGTAATACCTCTTCTTTAGCTTGACCTAGCGCAATAGCAGGAGAGGAATCAATGAATGAAGGATCTAAATGCTTAGTTGTTACATTGATATGGCCATCATGTCCCGGCAATAGCTTTGTAACTAAGGCTGCGAGTCCAGCAATAAATGGTAGTTGGATCATCATATTAAAGACATTGAATGAGCCATGAGCAATGGCAATCTGCATGCGAGGCTCTAAATGAAATACGCCACTGATCCACTGTACATATTGCATAAACGGTGTGAACAATAACATGAAAATAATCGTCCCAATCACATTAAATAATACATGAGCCGCTGCTGCACGCTTAGCGTAAATAGAAGCACCAAGAGAAGCTAAAACAGCTGTAATGGTCGTGCCAATATTTTCCCCAAACAATATCGGTAAGGCACTATTTAAACCAATTAATTGTTCTGCATATAAACCTTGCAATACCCCCACCGTTGCGGTAGAGCTTTGCACAAGTAATGTGAAAATGGTTCCTAAAAATATGCCTAATATCGGTTGATTGCTTAAATGAAGCGTTAACGATGCAAAATCTGCAAGCTGATGTAATGCCTGCATACTAGCACTCATCAACTCTAGCCCTAAAAATAAACCGCCAAAGCCAAATAGAATCTGACCAATATGTTGATACGTTGCTTTCTTTAAGAAAAATAAACAGGCTGCTCCAATTGCCAATAAAGGGTAAAAATAGAGTCCAATATTAATACCAATAATAAATGCAGTAATAGTTGTACCAATATTTGCCCCCATAATGACACCGATTGCTTGACGCAGTGTTAAAAAACCAGCACTCACTAATCCTACAGTGATGACTGTTGTGGCAGAACTTGATTGTATGCAAATTGTTACAAATATACCAACCAGGACACCCATAATAGGGTTTGTGGTAAAGCGATTTAACCATTCACGTAACCGATCATCCGCTGATTTTTGAAGCCCATCCCCCATGAATTTAATGGAAAATAAAAAGACCCCTAGCCCGCCTAAAAACTGAAAGAGAATGCTTTGCCAATCTATTGTCAATTGTTTTCGCTCCAATTCCTACATCTCTACTACCCTCGTTCTAATCATTAAATGATTCCAAACAAAAAGTAAAGAAATCCTTTAACTTCTTTACATAATGTTAACATTTTAACATCAAGACCCTCCTCATTTATACTTCTTTCATATCTTGTCCTCATTGAACATGTTAAAATATCGATTGGAGGAGATATAGCATGAAACACTCACAGCTTTTTATTGATAGTCTTATACATCCTAAAAAACTAGCAGCCTATCGTTTATTACCTATTGGAAAGGTTATTCAATATACTTTTCTACTGATTACCATTGTGTCCGTATTCTCTTTAGGTCGTTTTGCAGCAGGTATGTCCGTTGATACATTCGATATGGATAGTTTAACTGGTTTAACAGATTACATAGAGGGCATTAAATGGCTCTTATATCCATTCACCTTCCTAATGCTTTTCGTCGTGACAACAATGCTTATTTTTGCACAAATTGCCCTTTATGCTTTAGCAGGTTTATTTATCTTGAAAGCGATGAAGCGTCGGGGTGAGTATCGCCATATCTGGAGAACAACTACCTTTGCGATCACTTGGGCTACGTTACTTTCGATGTTAGCAGACTATCTGCCCGTTAGCAGTACTGTTATCACTGTACTATCTTTATTTTTAACCATCTCTCTATTAATTGTGGCCTTTACAAAATATCCAAAACAACCAAATATAAAATAATGTGCATGAATCCCCTCTCTTCTCAATATAGTGTAGAAAAGGAGGGGATTTTTTGCGAGCATTCATCTTAACAACTATCATCATCGTAATTGCCTTTGTCGTCAAAGTAGATTTAACAGAAGGGTCCATCCCACTTGCGGCTTTATCCACAAAGAGCTCAGAAAATGGACTTTGTGAACAACAGCGTGAGCCAAATTATATTACTGTACAAACGATTGAAGGAGATACCATTCATAGTTTATTTGCTCTACACCCTGCTAAAGTTCCCATGACCTTTCCAGAACGCTTACAACTTTTTTACAACTTAAACCCACACTTACAATTACAAGCACTAGTTCCAGGTGAAAATATCAAGCTTCCTCTCTCATTTGAGCTTGAAAACAAATGCGGAAAATGAAAAGTTAGCGTTTCTTCCTTGTCCTTATTTTCTTACACTGCTAAAATAAATGACAGTGACGGCTGAAAATAGTGGCCCGAAAAGGAGAGAAAGTTAATGAGTGAAATTTGTCACCGTTCAAATACACGTCCTGTGCGTGTCGGTAACTTAACAATTGGTGGTAGTAATGAATTATTCATTCAAAGTATGTGTACAACCAAAACACATGATGTAGAAGCAACAGTTGCAGAAATTCTTCGTCTTGAGGAAGCAGGCTGTCAAGTTGTTCGTGTTGCAGTACCAGATGAACGTGCAGCGGACGCGATTGCCGAAATCAAAAAACGTATTCATATTCCATTAGTAGCTGATATTCATTTTGATTATAGATTAGCATTAAAAGCCATTGAAAATGGTATTGATAAAGTACGTATTAATCCAGGTAATATTGGTCGTAAAGAAAAAGTGGAAGCTGTTGTTAATGCAGCCAAAGCAAAAGGTATACCAATTCGTATTGGTGTAAATGCCGGTTCATTAGAGCGTCATATTTTAGAAAAATACGGTTATCCTACGGCTGATGGTATGGTAGAATCTGCTCTACACCATATTAAAATTTTGGAAGACTTGGACTTCCACGATATTATCGTATCAATGAAGGCATCTGACGTTAACCTTGCCATTGAAGCCTATGAAAAGGCGTCTAAAGCCTTTAATTATCCGCTACATTTAGGGATTACAGAATCAGGGACATTATTTGCCGGTACTGTAAAATCAGCAGCAGGTCTTGGAGCCATCCTATCAAAAGGTATAGGAAACACATTACGTATCTCCCTTTCCGCTGACCCTGTAGAAGAGGTTAAAGTAGCACGGGAACTATTAAAATCCTTTGGCCTCGCTTCTAATATGGCAACTTTGATTTCTTGCCCAACATGCGGACGCATTGAAATTGATTTAATTTCTATTGCAAATGAAGTAGAAGAATATATTTCAAAATTAAATGTACCGTTAAAAGTAGCTGTTCTAGGCTGTGCGGTAAACGGTCCTGGAGAAGCGCGTGAGGCAGATATCGGTATTGCTGGTGCCCGTGGTGAAGGCTTGTTATTCATGAAGGGGAAAACAGTCCGTAAAGTGCCAGAAGAAACAATGGTGGAAGAACTGAAGAAAGAAATTGATAAATTAGCAGCAGAAATGGAAGAAAAACGTGCAGCGGAAGAAGCTCAAAAAGCGAATGCCTAAGGAGGTGCTAGCATGAAAAAGCCCCGCTTTGGTATTGATATTGATGGGACTGTGACATGTCCAAGTACACTCATTCCACATATTAATAAACAGTACAATGTAAATATTACGCTAGATGATGTTTGTGAATATGATTTTTTATCTGCCTTCCCACACCCTATTGACCGAAGTGCCTTTAATACTTGGTTTAAGGAAAATGAACCTTATATGTACGAAGTCTCTGAAGTGGCAAAAGATGCAAAAAATATTCTAAGCGCTTGGAAAAATAATTTTGAGCTGTATTATATTTCTGCACGTGGTGAAAATGTAGCAGACATCACTGTCAATTGGTTTAAATCGCAAGCTATACCTTACGACCATATCGAGCTTCTCGGCAGCCATGATAAACTAGCCGCTGCAAAAAAACATCGTGTAGAAGCTTTCTTTGAGGATAAGCATGATAATGCGGTGATGCTGGCAGAGGAATTAAAAATACCTGTTGTGTTATTTGATACACCTTATAATCGTCTTGCCGTTCCTAATAATGTTGTAAGGGTTTATAACTGGCAGGAAGCGAATCAATTTATTACACAATTTTTCAAATAAGTATTAAGAGCTGTAGGCAAGGTTGGATGAAAATTTCACCTTGCCTACAGCTCTTTTAATTTAATATTGAAATTTAGCTAGTGCTGCCTGTAAAGAGTCCGTCATAGCTGTTAATTGTTTGGCTTTGCTATTGATGTCATGAACCGCTAAATTCTGCTGTTCCATCGTTGCCAATAACTCCTCTGTTCCTGCTGAGGATTGCTGGCTAACAGCTGTCATATTTTCCACTGCACGTACAACCTCCTGCGTCTCCCTTTGAATGACACTGGAGGCAGCTGTCACATTATCGATTTGCGCTACTGTATCGACAATATGGCGTAAAATCGCATCAAGTGCCTGCTTATTGGCATCAATATATTGCGTATTGTTTTCCACAGCTAAGACAACACTTTGCATAGCATCACTAGCCTTTGCTGCTTCCCTCACAACCATATCAATAATGGAGGCGATTTGGCTTGTTGATTTGGCTGATTCTTCTGCAAGCTTTCGTACTTCCTCTGCCACAATCGAAAAGCCCTTGCCATGCTCACCTGCACGAGCAGCTTCTATCGCCGCATTTAATGCTAATAAATTTGTTTGACCTGCAATAGCATTAATGACTTGTAAAATACGATTAATTTCTGTTGATTGGTCGCTGAGCTGTTGGACGATCATAGCTGTCAGTGACACTTTTTCAGACATCACTTCCATCCCTTGAATAGACTGCTCTGCATGAATTAAACCTTGTTTAGAAGACGCTGTTGTAAGCTGAGAATCCTGAAGCATTTCTTCAATTGCCATTTGAATTGCTTGCAATTTCTGCTCAACCTCTTGTGTAACGCCTAAAGTAGTAGAGGCCTGTTCGGCTTGTACGGTAGCACCTGTCGCCAACTCACTTGTTGTTGTTAGCACCTGTTCGATACTGATGCTCATATCATTGGTAGAAGCACGTAAATCTCCGCTGTATACATTCACCTGATTGGAAATATGTGTAGCCGCTTGTAACAGCTCACGCATATTGTCTGTCATATGATTCATTGCATGTGCAAGCTCGCCAATTTCATCCTTCGAATGAACCTGTAACGGCTCCACTGCTAAATTTCCACCAGCAATGGTTTTGACCTGTTCCACTGTCTGAACCACTGGTTTGACGATCCGTTGAGCTATCCAAGTAATGGCACCAACTAATACAATAATACCAATAATAGCTAGTAGTATTGATAACCACATTGCCTCACTTGCGGCTGCCATTACCTCATCAGATGGAATAATTACCTGCAATGCCCACGGTGTCGACGTTTGACCAATTTGGATAGGTGAGACAGCAATAAAAGAAGCTTCCTGTAAATAGGATGAATAATCCTCTACTAGATAGGGTTTGCCCTGTTCAACAGCAGACAGAATTTTATCCGTATTTTTATATTTTTCCATTTCAGTCACTGGTCTATTGACATAATCAGGAGATGGGTGGGAAACAAATGTCCCCTTATGAGACACAATGGCACTATACCCTGTATCATAGAGTACAATTTCATTATTAATGGCAACCAATGTCTCTAAGCTTATATCAATTCCAACAAGACCAACGACTTTTCCATCTATTTGAATAGGTATAGCTGTGGAAGTCATCAATACATCCTGACCGTCAACTGGGTAAGTTAACGGCTCTAAAATAACCTCTTGTTTCAACGTTTTAGGTAATACATAATAATCACTAGTTTCATAGTCTTCTAGAGGAGCAAGCGTCACATCGTTGTTGCTGCGTGCCCAATATGGAAGGAAACGACCTGATGCATCATGCCCTTTCAAATTGGCAAAATGAGCATCTTGTCCATCAAAGGCATTTGGCTCCCAAATCGTCCAAACCCCTAGAAAGGTGTCATTGTGTTCGAGTAATTGTTTGAGCATCTCGTTTGCTAAATCACGATCTCCCTTATGATTGGCTACCATTGCTTGGAGATTAGAGGCTACTGTCCTTGCTGTATCCATCGCATAATCAAGTTCCATTTGCATTTTATATGCACTTTCGGACGCCCGCGATTGAGCAAGCTGTCGTGCATCCTCCACTGCTAATGAATTAGTTTTTACAATATTGACACTTAAAATAATGATGAACACAATCATCATTGTAGATAACGTTGTCAGTAATATTTTATGTAGTAATTTCATATGTACCAGCTCCTGCCTATAGCAACTAAATAAATAATAGCATTTATGCGTCAATAAATAACTAAATATTCAGAAAAAATATTTTTGGTGGTAATTAACTTACAAATAGCCGTATGTCATCCCGTTGTACAGAAGATGACATGCAGTCTTAGTTCTCTACTAAAAATAGAATTTTGCTAGTGTTTGTTGTAAGGAGTTCGTCATACCTGATAAGCTTTATGCCATATTTTTTGAACCGCGGGATTTTGCTGCTCCATCGTTGCTAATAGCTCCCTTGTTTCTGCTGAGGATTGCTGGCTGACAGCCGTCATATTTTTCCACTGCCCGCACTACCTCTACCATTTCCTTTTAAATTAAAAGAGAGGCAGTTGTCACTTCCTCAATTTGCGCCAAGTAACAACGATATGTTGTAAGAAGACATCAAGTGCTTGTTTATTAAATTTTGAATCTGGTACGCGATATTAGATGTTTCTGCTTGTGCCATTTTTTGAGCTGTTTCTATCGTTAAATTTTTTGTTTGATAAATATTCACAGCTGTTAGAATTACGAATACCTACTGTTCCAATGACAGTTGTGAGAATTTTCCCCAATAAATTCATATGCATCATCCCCTTTAGATAGAAAGTAATAGATACGTAACCAATTAAGCTAATTATAGCATCATTAGACATGATTAAAGTATCTCATTTAAGAGTAAATATGTATTTTTTATAGATAAAAACTCCTGTTTCCAGGAGTTTTTCAAAGTACAGCTCATTATATGTCAAGTATGCCTCGTAGCCAACGCTCCACAAAGTTTTCAAACGTAATCCCATAAGTATCATAAACAGCATGATAAACAAAATATGTTCCTAATCGATCAAGCATTTCATCATTAATTTTCATCACAAACCGCTCCCATTCTTTTGTTTTTTTACTAAATATTCAGACTTATATAATTCTCAAATGCCGAACAATCAAGTGGAGGTCGCATCGTTGCAAAACCGTCACAAACTACCGCCTTCATGCCCTTTCTTCATATTTTTCTTTTCGTTAAGATAGTTATAACAACTTACTAGACTGGAGGGACTACTTGTGAAATGGATGACAAAAGTTGCTTGTATCACATGCATCTGCGCACTACTTTCTGGATGTGGTGGTCGATTTTCAGAAATTAAAGATGCTGCCTCAGGCATCAATTCAGCTGCTAATTCCGCAGCTAGTGCAGTTAGCCGAGATGTCCATGCAATACGTGCTCTAGACATTAACTATAAAGATACATCGTTTACGGTTAATGACCTATTTAAAACTATTTTACGTGACATACGCTGGGATTATGACCTTGAAAAAAATGAGCTACATGTGAGAGGTACTTGGCAGCCTCCACTATTTTCTGATCAGGTGTGGAGTGACGATATGAAAGAAAAGCTTACTGAATCAGGCTTTGTGACTGTTACCTGTCAAATAATTGATGACAAAATTGATAGCCAACAAACGAGCATAACACTTACATATAATGATGAAATTCTCTTACAAAAAAATGGTGAGGAAGCACTCCATCACCTATACGATACTTATTTACTTCCGTAAACCTAGGAACGTCTCTACCATTTAATCATGGTAGAAACGTTCTTTTTTTGTAAAAAATCTTATAATTTCGAAATATCAAAGGCTATCATTTGAATAAACTAAAACCATCACGTTATAATCAAAGTATCACGTGATGGTTTGGAGGTGTTTGCATTGGGACAGAAAAATTAAAGATTGGCGAGCTTGCAGAAAAAACAGGCATTACTAAACGAACAATTGATTACTATACAAATATTGGTTTGCTAGATGCAGAACGTTCTGCAGCAAATTATCGCTACTATGACCAAGCCATGATTAAACGGCTTCAATTTATTGAACAGCGCAAACAACAGGGGCTTTCACTTGTACAAATCCAACATGAGTTAAACATCACACCCTATGAAGAAATCGATGTACAGGTGCTTCGTTTAAAAATGCAAGATTTAGAGCATGATGTTACATCTCTGCTCGCACAAATGAACAAGCAAGATGATAAAAAAATTGAAACGATTAAGAAAAATGTTTCACCCGAAAGTATTGCATTAATGCAATCTTTATTATTACTCATTCATAATTAGGAGGTGACGTTCTGTTTTTACAGAACGACTATTTGGAGACCATAATAAACCTATCGATTTTTACCATTCTATTAGCTTTAACAGGCTTTTTCGTGGCAACAGAATTTGCCATTGTAAAAGTACGTTCCTCAAGACTCGATCAGCTGGTTGCAGAAGGCAATAAAAAAGCAGTTGCTGCTAAACATGTTGTTCAACACTTAGATGAATACTTATCGGCGTGTCAATTAGGGATTACTGTAACCGCTCTTGGTATCGGGATGGTTGGTGAAAAAACTTTTGAATTTATGCTTCACCCGCTATTTGAAATAATCGGTATTTCTGATAAATATATGACGATCTTTACAATTGGAACAGCCTTTGCCATTGCTACATTTTTACATGTAGTGGTCGGCGAATTAGCCCCAAAAACAGCTGCCATTCAAAAAGCTGAATCCATTACACTTCTTTTTGCAAAACCCATTATGTTTTTCTATAAGATCATGTATCCATTTATTTGGTTCTTGAACGGTTCTGCACGCGTGTTAGTTGGCTTATTCGGAATGAAACCTGCTAGCGAACATGAGCTATCTCATACAGAGGAAGAATTGCGATTATTACTGTCTGAAAGCTTTAAGAGTGGTGAAATCAATAAATCTGAGCTCAAATATGTCAATAACGTCTTTGAATTTGATGAACGTATTGCTCGTGAAATCATGGTTCCCCGAACAGAAATTATTGGAATTGAACAAAATGAATCTTTTACAAACATTATTCATTACATCGCTTCTGAAAAATATACGCGTTACCCGATCTATGATGGGGACCGAGATAATATATTAGGTTTCATCAATGCGAAAGAACTATTAACACAGGGTCTACTTGAACAACTTACAGACGACTCCTTAGTTCTAGAAGATTTCATAAATCCTGTCATTCGCGTAATTGAAACAATGCCCATTCAAGAATTACTTGTACGTATGCAAAAGGAACGAATCCATATGGCTATCCTAATGGATGAATATGGTGGTACATCTGGTCTTGTAACGGTTGAAGATATTTTAGAAGAAATTGTTGGTGAAATTCGAGATGAGTTTGATGATGATGAAATTGCGGATATTCGAAAAATTACAGATCATCACTATTTATTAAATGCAAAAATGCTTGTGGAAGATGTAGAAAATCTATTAAACATTACCCTGGATGCTGAAGAAGTGGAAACATTAGGTGGTTGGTTCTTAACTGTGAATAACGGCATTAAAGCATCAAAAAATATTGAGCTAGGCTCCTATATTTTTAGCATCTATGAGCAACAAGGTCATCAAATTCATTATATAGAGGTTCGTCCTCTTCGAAAAAGTCCACCTCTTAAAACAGAGGTTCAATCGTAACAGTAGGAAACAGTATTCCTTATTCCATTATTAGCCATTTCACTATATAATGAATAGAGAAAATGATTTTAGTTGCAGGGGGCCATACACATGACATTATTTAAGCTATATCATTCAGATGGTATTCACATTATTACTGATGTAAAAAAACACAAAACAAATATTGAGTTAAAAACAATCACGGGAGAAGTTCTATTTATTATCGTGGTAACAGATGAAAATTACACAGTCTACGATGATCGGTTTGCAGGAGCTTCCAAGCAATTAAATTCAGTTGAAGCTTTCGATATTGATGGGAGTTTTCGTAGTTTAGATTTCGATAATATGCGCTCTCTATTTAAAGAATCTTTTACAAAGCTTTTACAAGAGATTGCTGTGTGTGTCAAAAATAAAGAGGAGCTTGTGGATATTGATACACTCCGCCATAAAGTCAGCGCACAGATTAAAGGCATCCACTTCAGGGTGATCTCGGATACGAAAAAATATGAAATCTAACATCCAACAGACTGTCCATTAGGGGCAGTCTGTTTTAATTTTACGCGACCTCTGCCACTTCCCAAGGTGAAAGAAAAACACGCTTCTTTACTTTCATGTATAATGGAACTTAACAATCTGAAAATAAGGGGTGTTAGGATGAATCGTGAACAATTAATCACACTCGTTTCAGAAAAACTGAAATTAATCCGTACAGAAAAAGCTTTCACACAGGATCAAATGAGTGATTTACTAGGATTATCAAAAAAAACACTTGTCCAAATTGAAAAGGGCCGTATACTAGCTGGTTGGACAACTACTGTTACAGTTTGCACATTGTGTAGAGACAGTACGATTTTACAGCATGAGCTTGGTGGTGATCCATTAGAGGTTGTAGATTTAATCGCAAATAATGGAACATTGCAGCCAAAAGAGAAAACAATGGGTGGATACATATGGTGGAAAAACATTCAGGAGTATGGTGGTTTTCGACTACAGCAAAACGTCATCAGTCAGCATTATCGTATTTTAGACAGCAATAATTTTCGCCTCATTTCAACATTTGATGAACAAATAGCTAAGCAAGCATGGGAAAAACTACAGATATAATTTTTAAGTCAAACAGTAGGAGCATAGCAATTTGCTTCTGCTGTTACGTTTCAAGCATTTCCCTCCTCTCATCACCCATCTTCTCTAGACAAATGAATAAAGCTATAAAAACATCCTTCATATGATAAACATAGTAGTAAGAGAATTGTTTCTTTAAAAATTCTATGAAAAAAGCTAGGAGAAGCTAGAAAAGTCGAAACTTGTAGAATAATTCTCTATACTTAAGGGTAAAGCTGTACTATTAGAAAGGATGCTCGTAAATGAACCGTATACTAGCAATTAGTGACATACATGGAGAATTAGGGCTACTGGAAGAATTATTATTAAAAGCAAACTATGACCCAATGAACGACCAGCTTTTTCTTCTTGGTGATTATATTGATAGAGGGCCCTCTTCTAGTGGTGTGTTAAATTTAGTGAGTGAATTACAGACAAAAGGTGCACGAGTTTTACTAGGCAATCATGAGGCGATCATGCTCAATGCATGCCGTTCAGGTCTTGCTAAGCCATGGAACCATTGGGTAGGGCTTTGTGGTGGTGAGGCAACATTAGCAAGCTATGGCTATCAGTTGGCAGACTTTGAGGAAGCCATCCAATGTAATACTCTGCCTAGCTTTATTAAAACGCTCCCTAAGCTTGAAGAACATTTACAGTTAATCGAGACATTTGAAATATATATTGAGTTAGAAGATGCTATTTTCGTCCACGGTGGCGTTGTGCCAGGTGCTGCAATAGCCGAAACTGACCCCATGCGCTTACTTTGGATTCGTGAGGAATTCCACGCAGGCTATCAAGGGGAAAAAACAGTAATCTTTGGCCATACCCCTACGTATAACCTGCATCATGATCCAACTGATTATCGTGTTTATTTCGGAGAAAATAATATTATTGGCATTGATGGTGGAGCTGTGTTTGGCGGACAGTTACATGCATTCGAGTGGCCTAGCCGCCAAATCATTTCTGTCGACAATAAAAAACCAACAAGTGACGAGTAAACTTGTTGGTTTTTATTTTCGTAATTGTTTTCGCACAACTTTATTTTTTTCAGGGCAATTTTTGAAAAATTAATATAACTTAAAAATAACTCCTACTAGCGAGTACACAATAACAGTTGTGAATAGTATAGTCATATGGAATAGGGAAAAAACAAACATTTTGGTAGCCCATTTCACTTGATCTGTATTACTATGATAACCGTAAATACTCATCACTAGCCAAGCAACACTTAAGATCAATGCCACAAGCATGATGCCTACACTTAGCGAGCCAAATAAAAAGCTTGATAGAATCAATAGTATTAAATAGAAATTGGTTTGATAATACGTTCGACGCATCCCTTTGATAACTGGTAGCATGGGTACACTGGCTGCTTCATAGTCTACACGTTTGCGAATGGCAATAGCATAAAAGTGAGGCATTTGCCAAATGACCATAACAAAAAATAAACCAAGTATCGCTGGGTGTGTAATATCTGTAGATACAGCAGACCAACCTATTAATGGTGGCACCGCACCACTAATACTACCGATTTCTGTATTATATATCGTACGACGCTTTGTCCACATTGTATAAGGGACTACATATAGGAATACACCTAATAATCCAAATGCCGCTGCTAAAGGTGAAGCAAGTGCCAACACAGCTACGCCAATAATTAACATTACAACAGCTAATGATAAAGTAGATTTTGCTGACATTTCACCCGTTACAGTTGGTCTGCTTTGTGTACGAGGCATAATTGCATCAATATCACGATCATAGACATTATTAAAGGCCCCCGCAGCTCCAATGACAAGGGCGGAACCGATTGTTGAAAAAATAATTTCTGGTATATTGTCTACAAATGTCATTTTATTTTTGTACATGCCTAGCGTTAAACCAGCCCACATAGGTATTAAATTGGATTTGATAATCCCTGTCTTGACGGTTTGCGCTAAAATAGAAGAACGTGATGACTTCCCTCTTGTTTTTTCGGAGGATAGTGGTTTATGCTCCGTTTTCAGATTTTGTTCCATTCAGCTTAATTCCTTTTCTCCATAATTTCTACACGCTTTCATCGATAGAAAGCGACAAAATTTGCATCTAGCACATCAAATTATTATTTTACCCCTTTTAGTTCTGTTCTGTCTCTCTTTTCACATAAAGTACATGTTTTTCATCTAACAAAGCACGTTCATTCACAACATCTACTATGATACCACCGACTGACGTGAATTTGAACCTTCTTGCCTCGATTCTTCCAAACACTATTGGAGAAAAATAATTTGAATTACGATAGCCAAAAAAACCGAGACAAATTTTTGCCTCGGATTTCCTTTTATTGAATTTCTTCCTGTAGTTGCTGCGCTAAAAATGCTACTAGATCACGTAGATTATCAGGTGTTACACCATGTCCATCTGGGTATTGTTTAAATGTCACTTTGGCACCAAATTGTTCAAAGATCTCCTTGCTTTCCATTCCCCATTGAGAAGGTATTACATAATCATAATCACCGTGCGAAATAAAAGCATGTAAATGTTCTACAGAACGAATAGCGTATTCCTCCGTCACAAACTTTGGCGTATAGCCACTTAATGCAACAATACCCGTCACTAAATTCCCCATCACAAAGGCAAGTGATTGTGCTAAAACCGCACCTTGGCTAAAGCCTAAAACAAATACTTTATGAGGATCGATTTGATATTCTTCGATGGCCTCTAATATAAATCGTTGCAATGCAATCAACACTTTATCGAAGATTGCACGATCCGGTTGCCCCACCTCTTGAATGGTAAAAAAAGCATAGCCGGGATGTTGCGTAATTGGCCCTCGTAAGCTAAATATATGACATTGCTCTTGAAAATCCTGCACTAATTGTGGTAAATCATCTTCATGGCTGCCCATGCCATGAAGCAAAAAAATAGCAGGGTATTTCTTCGTAGGGTCCATATTTGTTGGTTGTGTATGGTTAAAAGTAAATGGTGTATTCATTTAATTAAATTCCTTTCGCGTGAAGCTTTGTAACAAATTAGTGTAATTTTGTTTTATTAATTAATCCATCTGTATGGTAGGCAATATAGCCATTGACAATTCGTATCGTTTCTTGTGGATCTGCATCAAAGAGTATTTTTGATTGCTCTGGCGTGGATACAAGCACGGTTAATAAATCCATACGCATGGAATGCCCAGCAGAGCTATAGGCATAGTCATAAATAATCGCTTCCTCTGTCATGCCTTCTGTCTCATATTGCTTATGGAATAAATTCTTTGCAGCATCCAATTGCTCTGCCACTTGTTGACGAATTCGCATCTGATGCATTAATAATTCCTCTTCAAGAGCTGATGGCTTTAGCCACTCCTTAGCTTGAAGCATATTTAGAAATTCCTGCTCCCAAGCCTGTTCATTCTCAGTAAAATAAAGCATATTAATCATCAACATGTCCCAAAAGTCCATAGATGTTGCGGCTGATTGTCGCTGCATAGTAATTGTTTCTTTAAAATGCTCTTCCACTTTTGTAATATTCATATTGCGAACTAAATGATTACATACGTTTTCTATAAACTTATTTGCCGCTTCTTGTGCCATAAAAAATCAGTCCTTTATATCTACAAATCATTTTCTTTCTTATCATACCATGATTGTGAAATATGGCAACGAACCCCGCTCACTTGATTTTTAAGTAAAAAGGATGACTCCATATACTTTGGAGACATCCAATTATCTTATGAGAAAACATAGCTATCCATATTGTCGATTGTATTTTGAATAGCAGCTTTCAACGATTTTTGCTCTTCACCACAAGAAGCTAGCGCATCCTCCAATGTCAGTGCAGCATTCGCTATAAATAGAGCCATTTGCAAATCTTTTGCCAATTGAATAAGTACGAGGGCTCTATTCCATTTCCATCGAGGATTTGTTGGATCTAGCTGAATCGCTTGCTCCAAATAACCGAGGGCATCAAATGGCATCCAGCCAAAGCGGTGCATCGTCTGCCCTGTGATCCCCCAGTAGACAGCCTTATTTGGGTTTTCCTTTACTGCTTGCTGAAAACAGTGAACACTTTCATTGTAATGATGTGCGAATAAGAACAGCTCTCCTTGTGTAAAAAAGGATTGCGCTTTGTCAGCTGATGTTCCAGTTTTTGCGACTTCCTCCAATTGCTGAATACGCTTCGCAAATGCCTCTTCATCTTTTATTGCTCGTATTTCTACAACTAGATCTGATTCTGGATAGCTTTCATCAGCTCGTTCCACATGCTGTACTTCGATATGAGCAGTTGGCTTTGGATAACGATCATATTCATATTCTTCTAATAATCGAATATATTTTTGTGCCAATACTTTGTCCTCTTCGTTTGTCACCTGCTTCGCTAATTCATAGCATTTCATCAGTTCACCATTATAAAAATAATCATCCATTGACATTCAGAATTCCTCCAGTGTACAACTATTCAGTATTTTTAGTATACACTACAAAAACAAAAGAGACCGTATCTAAATAATTATGATACAGTCTCTTCCTTTTCTATTTATTTAACACAACCGTATTTAAGAACGTTCGTAAATCTTCTTCTTTAAGAGCTCCTACAAAGCGATTTACTTCTTTACCATCTTCGAAACGAATGAATGTTGGTGTTGCTTCAATATTATATTTTTCCCATAGATCATCGTATTCATAGACATTCAATTGAGCAATATCAACACCAAGCTCTTCTGCAATTGGCATTAACACTGGCGTGAAAGCTTGACAGTGTATACAAATCGGGCTGAAGAAATAAGCATTGACAGGCTCACCAGCTTTTATTTTTTCCTCTAACTTGTCTGGCAACATAATGTTTTGATAGTTTTTGTCATCTACTTGATCGATTGTTTCTTGTTTAAGCTCTTTATCGCCATAAAGTTTTTTTGCGATTTCTAACTTACTTTGATTTGAGACATTGGTAAGGACAATAATTGCTGCAAATAAAACAACAATCACTGAACCAATAATTAATAATTTTTTCACTAAAGTAGTGACCTCCTTTTTTACACTAAAAGCCCTAGTTTTAGTGCATTCGCGATTGATTATAAATTGTTTTGAAAACCTAGTAAACTAATTCGCCTTTAAATGAAGATATTTCACATTTATAACATAATTTCAAGTATATTTGGGAACATACATAGTGAGAGTTCATGCAAATTTGAATGTGGGGTGATTATGATGAAAAACTCGTTCCAGCATGTTTTTCAAATTTATACAAAAGATATCCGTAATATTGTCACAAACTGGGTCGTAGCTGTCATTATAGGTGGACTAATTTTTCTTCCATCTCTTTATGCCTGGCTAAATATTTATGCCTCCATGGACCCTTACGCTCACACCTCTAATATGAAAATCGCGATTGTCAATGAAGATACGGGAACCACGGTAAGAGATGAAGCAATTAATGTTGGGAATGAAGTAATTGAGACTTTACGTACGAATAAAAGCTTTACTTGGAAGCTCGAAACAGAGAAAAAAGCTAAGGAACAATTAAAAAATGGTGATTACTTTGCAGTCATAATCATTCCAAATGATTTTTCGCAAAAACTAACCTCTATTTTAACCGACCAACCAACGAAGGCCCATATTGATTATTATGTAAATGAAAAAAAGAATCCTATTGCCCCTAAAATTACAAGTAAAGGAGCGAGCGTACTTACACAGCAGGTTTCGAATGAATTTGTATCCACCGTCAATGGGACACTTTTTTCTATTTTTAATACAATTGGAATTGAAATGGAACGTGACATCCCTGATTTCCGCAAATTCGAAAATTATGTTTTTACTATCGAACAGCATTTACCTGATATTAATTCATTTTTAACGCAAGCCTCTACTCAAGGAAAGGAGGCAAATCAATTACTTAATCAGGCGCTGACACAAGTTCCACAGGTGGAACAACTAACGACAGATGGTTTAACTACCATTCAAAGGGGTTTACATTTAGTGAATGAAGCAGATGCTTTATTTAATGAACTATCCCCTATCATCAAAAAGGATGTCACAACTGTTCAAAATATCGCCCAACATTTTACAGAGATCATCAATAAGCTCAATCGTATAAATTTTGACCCTGCCTCCATTACGCAAACGAAAGAGGCACTTAAAAATCAATTGTCAACTTCTAAAGACAACATAAACAAGAGTATTCAAACACTTGAGGCACTGCAAAAATTAATTCAGGCAGATGCTTCTACTCGTAAGCAATTAGAAGACTCTTTAACAACCATTATTGGTTCTTTACAGGAAAGTAATGCAGAAGCGAATCAACCAATCATCGAACAGCTTACAGCCATTCGCGAAGCTTTGGAACATCCACCAAACTTCATTGATTCTACGTCAAATGCGCTTAACTCATTACAACAATTACAGACTCTACATGACGATTTACTAAATAAAGTGGATCAATTAAAGCCAATTGATAAAGATGTTATCAAGCAAGACATTACAGCCATTCAGCAAATCGCACAAAATGCTACAGCTAATTTACAAAAATTCTTATCCTATTATAACGAAAGTCTAGAGCCACAAATTCGATCTACCCTTACCAGTGCGAAGCAAACTTTAACTAACGCTTCTACCATGCTGACAAATGTAAAACAATCCATACCTCAGGCAACAGATAAATTGACACAGGCCAAAAACACGCTAGGAACAGCAAATCAAGCTATTCAAAAAATACAAACTGAATTTCCAACTTTAAGTGCTAAAATCAAAGAATTAGCGAATAAGCTACGAACTTTAGAAGAAGAAGCGGATCTAGCAGAGATTGTGCAATTACTAAAAAATGATGTCAACGCCGAACGTGATTTCTTTGAGGAGCCTATTAAATTAAAGGAACATCGCGTATTCCCTATTGCGAACTATGGAACAGCCATGACACCGTTTTACACAGTACTATCTATTTGGGTAGGCTGTTTACTGTTAATTTCATTATTGTCTGTGAATCTCCATGGAGATACATCTTATAGTATTCGAGAAATTTACTTTGGTCGACTCTTAACATTTGCAACTTTCTCGTTTATTCAAACTCTCATTATTACCATTGGAGATATTTTCTTAGTAGACGGCTCCATTCAAGCACCTGCCTACTTTATCTTATTTGGACTTTTTATTAGTCTCGTATTTGTAACGGTTGTCTATACACTCGTATCCGTCTTCGGTAATGTAGGAAAAGCATTAGCGATTGTGATGCTTGTGTTACAAATTGCAGGCTCTGGTGGAACCTATCCAGTCGAGTTATTGCCGAGGTTCTTCCAAATAATCAACCCCTTTTTACCATTTACGTATGCGATTGAAATGATGCGTGAAGCTGTCGGCGGAATTATTTGGTCAACAGTCTGGATGGACCTCATCTTCCTATTTGGTTTCTGGTTCATTTTTATCCTGTTCGGATTCTTCTTAAAAAAATTATTGAGCGAGAAAATGGAACATTTCATGAACAAAACACGTGGATTAGATATATTTCACTGATTTTCAACGAGGCGTCTGTAAATGTTTATGAAAACGATGTTATAATGGAAGTATTGTAAACATGTAGGAGGCGCTATTTTTGAAGAAATCGATTACTATTTTTGTTGTATTGGCGTTACTGTTATTAAGTGCTTGTGGAGATAAAAACAGTGCTGAAACCTCTCCTAAAGCAAATGACGCTTCACATGAAGGTCATGACCATGCAGAGGCATCTGGTGATATCCAAGAAGAAACGGCTTCTGCTGACGTCCTACCAACCTTTTTAGAGGGCAAACAAGAAAATATACGCTTAGTCTATCAAATCGCTGGACAATCAACAGAGATTCTCGAATGGATGCCATGCTATTGCGGCTGTGGGGAATCTGCTGGCCATAAAAGTAATTTAAATTGCTTTATTCAGGAAAAACGTGAGGATGGTTCGATTGTTTGGGATGATCATGGGACGCGTTGTTTAGTGTGCTTAGAGATTGCTGTCCAATCAGCACAACTGCACAAGGAAGGCAAGAGCTTAAAAGAAATTCGTCAGTTCATTGATGACACGTATAAAGAGGGCTATGCAAAACCAACACCAACGGACATGCCTGCATAAAAAAGCAAAGTCGCGAATGTGCGACTTTGCTTTTATTGTTTCAGTTGATTTTTCTTTCGTTTACGAAGGATGATATACAGGATAACTGCAATGACAAGGATGAGCCCAACAAATTCTGCAATTAAAACATAGGATATTTCACCTTTTTTAGCTACTTTCCCTTCTTCCTTATCAGCATTTTGATTTATGGCTACAACAAATTGCCCTTCTTTTGTTTCAATCGCAGCGTCTGTCTGTGAATTCGTCTCTTTCAAGTGAGCATAAAAGTTACCTTTTACAGAGGCATTTTCTAATGAATGAATCCATAATAAAGGCTCTTTAAGCTGCCAGAAATTTTTCGTTATGAACACATATTGGCCTATTGCCTCAGGTAAAAAGCCTTGTGAGATAAGCTGCTCAGATGTGTGAGGGATTTTTGAGGATTGCTTGGCAAGCCATGTTAGCTGTTCCATTTCCCCCATAAAAATGACTGTTTTTTCATAATCATCATCCTAATTAAAAGTTATTTACCCATAACGAATTCCCGATTTTTAATTATAGTATACAACAAATGGAATGGCTAAGTTTTTATATGAGTAATGTCACACATAATCTAGCCCTAAAATAAAAAAGATGCCCAATAAAGGTCTATAGACCCATTAGACATCTACATTTATTCAATCTAACCCAATTTCTTTGTATATATTTCTCTTGAAAGCAAAATTGTTATTACAATGAATGGAATAAACATACCAATTGTTTCAATTTTAATTTGCGTTATTTAACAAGCTTCAAAATGGTTTTAAAATGTTCATGATCTGCACGTTGAAGTAGCTCATACAAGATCATTTCGGTGCTAGTTGGGTAAATACCCAGCGCATGCATCTTTGTAAGCCCAATTTCTTTATTTGCCTTTGTTCGAGAAGATACTGCATCTACAACAACCTCTACTTCAAATCCTTGTTCTTTCAGGTGTCTAGCCGATTGGTACACACAAATATGTGTTTCAATACCTGTCACAATGAATTGAGTACGTCCATTTTCCTTCATAGCCTCTACAAATGCCTCTTCTTGGCACGCACTAAAGGCCATTTTAGGAATCGGTTGCCCTTCTAAATGCTGAGCAATCTCAAGAGCCGTTCCGCCTAAACGACTTGGATTTTGTTCTAGCCATAAAATAGGTACTTCCAGTGCCTGCATTGCTTGTACGAGCTTTGCCACATTTTCAATTACCATTTCACTGTCATCAACAATTGTTGCTAACTTTCCTTGCACATCTACAACTACTAAACAAGCTTTCTCTACTGTAAACATCCTGAACACCTCTTTTTCTTTTCTTTATAATACTATACAAAAACCTGCTTATCTCTCGTAAAGTAATAAGGAGTTTTCTCTAACAATCGATTTTAATGGTTTTGCTTTAGCCTGTAGGTTTCACACTCCCAATAAGGAAATACCTGTAAATAAAAACACGAACATTATCGTTTTTATGGCAATAAAAAATATTTAATATACGGAAAATATCACTTAATTTCAAAAAAAACTTTCTTTTTGTTCGTTTTTAATGAAAAATACCTGCTTAAATGTGTACATTTTGTTGCGAGTCTGTCTCCATTCTGCTCAAATATTAAGAATTTTATTTTTTCTCTTGAAAATTAGGTTATAATCCAGTAAAGTTCTGTTATTAACCAAACAAGGAGTGTACCACTTTGACACAACGTGCATACAATTTCAACGCAGGTCCATCTGCTCTACCACAAGAAGTATTAGAAAATGCTCAACAGCAATTAGTAAACTTCCGTGATTCAGGTATGTCCATTATGGAAATGAGTCACCGTAGTGCCATTTTTGATGAAGTACATAACGAAGCCATTACTTTATTAAAAAAACTTTATGCTATTCCTGAAAACTATGAGGTACTATTCTTACAGGGTGGAGCAAGCCTTCAGTTTACAATGGTGCCTATGAACTTCTTAACAACTGAGCAAAAAGCTAGCTATGTATTATCAGGCTCATGGTCTGAGAAAGCTTTTAAGGAAGCTAAATTATTTGGGACACCTGTTGAAGCTGCAAGCACAAAAGAAAACCAATACCGCAATATTCCTGCTTTAGAAGATATTCAATTCAATGAAGATGATGCATATGTTCACATCACATCCAATAATACGATCTATGGTACGCAATGGAAAAACTACCCTGATACAGAAAATGTTCCATTAGTGGCAGATATGTCAAGTGACATCCTATCAAAACCAGTTGATATTGAAAAGTTCGGAATCATCTATGCTGGTGCTCAAAAAAACCTTGGTCCTTCAGGTGTAACGGTCGTAATTATTCGCAAAGATTTACTTGAAAAAGCCAATAAAAATATTCCGACGATGCTAAAGTATACAACACATGCTGATAGTAATTCACTTTATAATACACCTCCAACATTTGGGATCTATATGCTAGGCGAGGTGTTAAAATGGGTTGAAGCTAAAGGCGGCGTAGCAGAAATTGAGAAACACAATGAATTAAAGGCAAAAGTCATTTATGATGCCATTGACAATAGTAATGGTTTCTACAAAGGCCATGCCACACCAGAAAGCCGTTCTTTAATGAACATTACATTCCGTGTTGCAGATGAGGAGCTGGAAAAATTATTCCTTGTAGAGGCAAAGGCAGCAGGTTTTGTTGGGCTAAATGGACATCGTTCTGTAGGTGGTTGTCGTGCTTCCACTTATAATGCAGTGCCCCTTGAGGCATGTGAAGCTTTAAGAGATTTCATGGTAGATTTCCAACAAAAACATCAATAAACTTCTATTTAAAAGATGAATCTTTACAGAAATGTAAAGATTCATCTTTTTTTCGCGCTTGTAGAAGGAAATAAGAAATCTATCCCCATACCATTAGCTTGATTAGATGTTTATAGCAATATCTCAGCTTAGGGCTTTACACATTGCAAAAGTTTTTGAGAAAAATATAGATTTTTAAGCAGCCTATCGGACATATCGCCAGCCTCTAGCTATGCACCAAACATAGATTATTACTGTAAGGGTTACCCTTACGAAACTAGAGGAAGGGAGGTCTAGACAATGGAAGATAAAAGATATATGTCACATATGAACTGGCAAGGCTGTAAATGTCCTAAAAAAGAGGAAAAATGCTGTCAACGTAAAGTTGAAAAATGTCATTGCCAAAAAGAGGAAAAATGTCATTGTAAAAAAGAAGAAAAATGTACACCAAGAATGAGCAGCAACTGTAGAGGCTGTATTTGTCACCAATTAAGAAAATTAGAGCTAGCTACTACACTAGATATCTTCTTATCTGGAGGTATTAGCTTCTTAGGTGTGACTTTCATTTCCTTCGATCCAAGAAATTGCTGTGCATACTTCCTTGAGCCAGGTGCAGCAGCTGCTTCTCCTTTAATCGTAGATTGCAATAAAATTGTTGCGATTCGTCGAGTGGCAGTAGCTTAATCCTTTTAGAGGGTAGCCTTCTATTGGCACCCTCTTCTTACATAGAAAAAAACTCTGTCAACATTTAATGTGACAGAGTGTCATGCTTACAATCAGGACATTTACCATATATTTCAAACTTATGATTTTCAATTTCATAATCAGGCAATTTTTCACCTAACATTTCCATTGGACAAAGATTAAGCTCTTTGACGTTGCCACAGTCCATACAGATAAAATGATGGTGATGATGCGCAGATTCACAGTGCATACGGAAATTACGTTCCCCGGATAGCTCTGTTTCTTCTAATATCCCAAGTTTCACAAAAGTAGCAAGGTTACGATAAATAGTATCAAAACTCATTCCCGGAAAATCTTTTTTTAAAACATCCAATAAATCACGGGCTGTTAGATATTTATCTGTTGCTGCAAACATATCTAATATTAACTCCCGTTTATCTGTTTTTTTATAGCCATTTTCCTTTAATATTTCCCACGCTCTTGAAATATTCATTGCGCTACCTCCCCCTGCTTTGCAGCCATTTTAAGTGCTACTTTCTTCCCTAGGATTACAAGTAACAAAATCAGAATAGAAGTGACAACAATCGTGCCTCCTGGCGCTAAATCCATATAAAATGCGCTAATTAGACCAATTAGTACAGCTGTTTCTCCAAAAACAATGGCAAAAATGATGGTTTGTTTAAAGCCCTTTGCCAAGCGCATTGCTGCTGCAACAGGCAATGTCATCAGAGATGATACAAGTAAAATACCAACTATGCGCATACTTGCCGCAATGACAAGTGCTGTTACAATCATAAATAAAAGATGAACCCAACGAGCCGGAAGTCCACTAGCTTTTGCATATTCCTCATCAAAAGACAAAACAAATAATTCTTTAAAAAATAAAAACAAAAAGATAATCACAATGGCAGCAATGCCAATCACTACCCATAAGTCTTGACGAGATACAGCAGAAACCGAGCCGAATAAATAACTCATTAAATCTGTGCTAAAACCACTGGCAAGTGAAATAAAGATGGCGCTAATCCCAATACCACCTGACATGATAATTGGAATGGCAAGCTCCTCATAGTGCTTATACAAACGTCTTAAACGCTCAATCAAGACAGAGCCACTCACAGAGGCTAGTATTCCTAGATAAATAGGATTGAGCATTGCTAAGGCTGTCACTGATTGACTAATGTATAAGCTCCCAGCAATTCCTGCAAGTGTTACATGCGACAAAGCATCCGCAATCAAGGATAGCCTACGTACAACAATAAACACACCCAGCAGGGGCGCAAGTATGCCAATTAATAATCCAGAGAAAAAGGCATTTTGTAAAAATTCATAATGTAAAATTGCTTCAATCATATGCCTGCTCCTTCTAATGAATCTTTCTCACGGAATGGCCATACCAAGCGTCTAGCGCATCCTGAGAAATATTATCAAATTCATTTTTATAGCCGTGGAAGTGAATAGTTTGATTCAAACATGCCACATGGCTGATACGATTCGATACCGTATCGACATCGTGTGTGACAAGAATCATCGTAATTCCTTGTTCCCGATTTAATTTCGCCAGCATATCATAAAATGACTGCACATTCTCATGATCAATGCCGACAGTTGGCTCATCTAAAATGAGCAATTTGGGATTACTGACTAAAGCTCTTGCAATAAAAACACGTTGTTGTTGTCCACCAGATAGTTCTCCAATGTTGCGATTCATATAAGCATCCATGCCAACTGCCTTTAAAGCTTCTTGAACTTTGTCTTTGGCATCTCGGCCAGGTCTTTTAAAAAGCCCTAATTTTTTCGTTAATCCACTTTTCACGACCTCTTGCACGGTTGCCGGGAAGCCAGAATTAAAGGCATTGGATTTTTGCGAGACATAGCCAATCCATTCACGGTGCTTAAAATTTGCACTTGGTTCACCAAATAATTTTATTTCTCCGGATAAAGGTTTCAGCAAACCTAAAATAATTTTTAATAATGTTGATTTTCCCGAACCATTTGGGCCGAGAAGTGCTAAAAAATCTCCCTCTTCTACACGAAAAGAAATGTTTTTTAAAACTTGCGTATAGTCATATTGAAATGACACATTTTCAATGTCAATAAGTGTTGTTTTCATGCATGATCGCTTCTTTCTAATTCAAAATCATTACGATTTACAAATTGTAAGTATAAAGGAAAGTGCAGTTTTTGTAAAGAAAAGAAGATGGATGCTTTTTCGAATAGCTGATTGCAAGTGTATAAATGATTTCGTGAAAATTAATGAGATAAAGGAGGATTGACTTTGAGTATTCAATTTTTACAGCAATTAGCACAAAGCACGGATAAGGAAATTGTCGCGATTGCTCGTGAAGAAGGCTTTAGCATTACGACTTCTGAAGTAAAAAAACTTCGACCTTATTTGGAGCAATTCTCATTTTCTTGGCTATTTTTAGGGATTCCTAAAGATATTCTTGTTGAAGTGGAGGCCGTTTTAGGAAGAAAGCGCTCTCGTCAACTCATCGCCTTGTTTACAAAATAAAAAAAGCCCGAAATCAGAACTAGCCTGATTTCGGGTTATTTCTGTTAGCCTTTTAAAGCTTCAATATGCTCAGGTTTAAAAGTACCACTTCGTAACATATCGATTTCCACTTTATACGGAGCTACCTTAGATTTAGCGTCACTCTTGAGAGGGACAAAGGGTGTTTCTAAAATTTTAGGAACATCCATTAATTGTGGATGGTGTACTACATAGTTAAGGGCATCAAAGCCAATATGACCAAAGCCAATATTTTCGTGACGATCCTTACCTGCACCGCGCACATTTTTGGAGTCATTGATATGCAATACTTTAATGCGTTCCACGCCTATAATTTTATCAAATTCGTTTAATACACCATCAAAATCTTCCACGATATTATAGCCAGCATCATGTGTATGACAGGTATCAAAGCATATAGAAAGTCGCTCGTTATTCGTTACACCATCAATAATTTTAGCAAGTTCTTCAAAGGAACGTCCACATTCCGTCCCCTTCCCTGCCATGGTTTCTAATGCAATTTGAACGGGATAGTCCTGAGATAATACCTCATTTAAACCTTCAATAATTTTAGCAATACCAGCATCAGCACCAGCTCCTACATGGGCACCAGGGTGTAAAACAATTTGCGTTGCCTCCAGTGCAGCAGTACGTTCAATTTCCGATTGTAGAAAATCTACACCGAGACGGAATGTTTCTGGTTTTTCCGTATTGCCAATATTAATAATGTAAGGTGCATGTACAACAATATTGGTCATCCCATGCTCTTTCATATGCAGGAGTCCATTCATAATGTTTAAGTCAGCAATGGCTTTGCGACGTGTATTTTGCGGTGCTCCAGTATAAATCATAAATGTATTGGCTCCGTATGACAGTGCCTCTTTACTAGAGCCAAGTAGCATTTCTTTCCCGCTCATCGAAACATGTGAGCCAAGTAACATGTAAAAGCCCCCTTATTTTTTACCGCGTGCCTTTAAGCGACGTTCACGTTTTTTAATTTTTTCCATTTCCCACTTCATATTACGTTTATAGCCAGGTTTTACCTTTTTAGGCTTACGTACCAACGCTTTTGCTTTCACATCAATTTCATTCTCTTGCTTCACACGATTTTTACGGGCATGACGCTCTTTTAACTCTGACCATTCGCCATCTTTTACATCTTTTTGTACAAAAGGAATGCCCATTTTTTCTACGCGAACTACTGCATCCTCATCTGATGGCTCAAATAAAGTAATGGCTGTCCCTTTATTGCCTGCACGCGCTGTTCGACCAACGCGGTGAATAAAGAATTCTAAGTCTTCTGGAATCTCGTAGTTAATAACATGAGAAATGCCTTGGATATCAATACCACGAGCAGCTAAGTCAGTTGCTACAATGTATTGGTAGTCAAGATCACGGATTTGCTTCATCATTTTTTTACGATCACGTGGACTTAAATCACCGTGAATTTGGCCACAACGGATACCATGCTCATTTAAATAGCCAGCAACGTGTTCTGCTGTCTTACGTGTGTTGGTAAAGATAACAGCTAAAAAGGGATTAATGCCCTCAATGACTTCTAATAAACGTTTATTACGAGATTTTGAGCGCACTGGTACAAGTACAAAATCGATACCTTCTGCCACTGGTCGTTTATCATTCATATGGACATGCACTGGTGCTTCCATGTATTTCTTTAAAAACGGCTGAAGTTTTTCTGGTATTGTTGCAGAGAAAACATACATTTCAAGCTTTTCGGGCATCTGTGAAGCAAATCCATCAATCTCTTCAATGAAGCCCATATCAAAAGCTAGATCCGCTTCATCGACAACTAAAATTGGTGCTGTATGCACAAATAACGCTTGTGCTGAAACAAGGTCACGAATACGTCCTGGTGTTCCAACAACAATTTGTGGCTGTGTTTTTAATTTATCAATGGAGCGTTGTTTGTCCGTACCCCCAATAAATAGTTTTGCTTGAATAGCTGTTCCTTCTATTAATTGATTTAATGCATCAAAAATTTGCTGTGCTAACTCTCGTGTAGGAGAAGTAATAACGGCCTGTACTTCCTGTTTTTCTACATCAATACGTTGAACAATTGGAATTAAAAAACTATGTGTTTTCCCTGTTCCTGTATGTGCCTGTCCAATAGCACTTTTCCCTTTTAATAAAAGCGGAATAATTTCTTTTTGAATTGGTGTCGGTTCTGTAAAGCCAAGATTTGCAATGGCGTCCTGCAAAAATGGCTGAAAATTATAATCAGTATATTTTGACATCATTCGTTCCTCCTAACATCTTTTTCATTGTACCATGATTCGAACTTTAAGGTATATTTACGTCCTATTTCTTACTAGCATAAACATATTTTTAATGTTTTATTATCACCGTAACAAAGCCCTTATCAAAGGTACTTGAAATACGCAGAATATGCAATCATAAAAGCGCTGTAACAATGTTCGAAAACGCTTGTAATATGTAATTTTTATGTCAATTTATAGGGAACTAATGATTAGCAGATTCCCCACATGTTATGATAGAGCTGTAAGATATTATGGGAGGTTGGTAGATTATGAAAGCAGCAAGATGGTATAAAGCAAAAGACATCCGTGTAGAAAACATTGAAGAACCAGTCATCGCACCTGGAAAAGTAAAAATCAAAGTACATTGGACAGGGATTTGTGGCAGTGATTTACATGAATACGCAGCTGGGCCAATCTTTATTCCAGTGGAGCAACCTCACTATGTAAGTAAAGACATAGCACCTATTGTAATGGGACATGAATTTTCAGGTGAAGTAGTTGAAATTGGCGATGGTGTTACATCTGTTAAAATCGGTGATCCTGTAGTAGTAGAACCAATCCTTGCATGTGGCGAATGTGCTGCCTGTAAAAAAGGTAAATATAATATTTGTAAACATTTAGGTTTTCACGGTCTTTCAGGCGGTGGCGGTGGATTCTCCGAATATACAATGGTAGATGAAAAAATGGTTCACAAAATGCCAGAAGGGCTTTCTTATGAGCAAGGAGCACTTGTTGAACCAGCAGCAGTCGCTTTACATGCTGTGCGTCAAAGTAAATTAAAAGCCGGTGACAAAGCTGCCGTCTTTGGAACAGGACCAATCGGGCTACTTGTCATTGAAGCATTACGTGCAGCGGGCGCATCAGAAATCTATGCTGTAGAGCTTTCAGCAGAGCGTGCCGCAAAAGCTTTAGAACTTGGTGCAACAGCCGTCATTAATCCTAAAGAGGAAGATGCCGTTGCGCGTCTACATGAATTAACAAATGGTGGTGTAGATGTTGCCTTTGAAGTAACGGGCGTTCCTGTGGTATTACAACAAGCTATTGACTCAACAACTTTTGAAGGTGAAACAATCATCGTGTCGATTTGGGAGTCTACAGCTGCTATCCAACCGAACAATATCGTTCTATCAGAGCGAACAGTCAAAGGAATTATTGCCTACCGCGATATTTTCCCAGCCGTAATGGAGCTGATGACCCAAGGTTACTTCCCTGCAGACAAGCTTGTTACGAAACGAATTGCTCTTGATGAAGTGGTAACAGAAGGCTTTGAGGCATTAATGAAGGAACGTAATCATATTAAAATTCTTGTAAATTCTCAAGCATAAAATACGATCAGGTAGAGAATAAAGCATTTCTCTACCTGATTTTATAGTTATTATTCTTGTCTATTATCCATTTTTTTCATGATAGTTAAATTCGCCATTAGAACGTTCACTTTATTTTCTCCAAAGATTCCTAGTGTTCGTTTCTCCGTATTTTCTTCAATGATTTTTTCAATCTCTTCTTCTGAAAGACCGCTTGCTAGGGCAATGCGCTTCACTTGAATGTTTGCAGCCTTCACACTAATATGTGGATCCAGCCCTGAGCCAGAAGCTGTCATTAAATCTGCAGGTATATCTTGGCGTTTTACTGTTGGGTTTGCATGTAGAAACTTCTTGATATCTGCTTCAATTCGCTTCTTCAATTCTGGATTAGATGGTGCATAGTTAAAAGTTCCAGAAGTCACACCACTATAATTTAACTGACCATTTTTGTCTGGTACCGTATCATCCTCAGTATAAACATTATAATGAATGGCTGAAACACGTCCCCAGAAATATGATGGTGCTGAAAAGGATTGACCGATCAGTTCTGAACCAACAGCTTTACCATTGATTTCTAGTAAACTACCATTTGCTTGATGATGGAGTAATCCTTGAGCTAAAGCAGTCACCGCAAAAGGGTAGATTAGCCCACACAGTATAAACATTGTTATTGTAATAAGAATTGCTTGCTTTAAGTTCATAAATAGTTTTCGCATGTACCTTCCTCCTATAGCCCAAAACTACGGCATAGTGGACCAACTAGTATGTCAATTAACTTAATCCCAATAAAAGGAGCTATAATACCACCTATACCATAGACTAATAAATTTTTATTCAAAAGTTTTGTAGCACTCATTGGTTTATACGTTACTCCCTTTATTGCAATTGGAATTAACAAGGGAATAATGACTGCATTAAAAATTAAGGCAGAAATAATCGCACTTGTTGAAGAATTAAGTTTCATTATGTTTAATGCGCTCATCTCAGGTACAGCCACCATCAACATAGCAGGTATGATGGCAAAATATTTTGCTATATCGTTAGCGATACTAAATGTTGTTAAAGCGCCACGTGTCATCAGAAGCTGCTTCCCTAACTCTACAATTTCAATAATTTTAGTTGGATTTGAATCTAAATCAACCATATTAGCTGCTTCTTTTGCTGCATTTGTACCTGAATTCATTGCAAGACCAACATTGGCCTGCGCTAACGCTGGTGCATCATTTGTACCATCACCAGTCATTGCTACTACCTTCCCTTGTGCCTGTTCATCCTTAATGACTTGAATCTTATCCTCAGGTTTGCTTTCTGCGATAAAGCTATCTACTCCAGCTTCCTTTGCAATGGCTGCTGCTGTAAGTGGATTATCTCCTGTACACATAATGGTTTTAATCCCCATTTCACGAAGCTGTTCAAAACGTTCCTTTAGTCCAGCCTTGACAATATCCTTTAGATAAATAACGCCTAAAATTTTATCATTCAGTGCTACGACCAGAGGCGTCCCCCCTACTGTAGATACTTGTTGAACCAGCAACTCTAGATTTGAAGGAATACTGTACCCTGCCTTCAAACTCTCTCTTTTTATCGTATCATAGGCACCTTTTCGAATTTTTGTGCCATCCACCCTATCCAAGCCACTCATTCGTGTTTGTGCAGTGAAGGGAATATGTTTACTTGTCTGGATAATGCTTTTTTCACCGTCCGTATTCACCCCTAATTCGCAAGCAAGCGATAAGATAGATTTTCCCTCAGGTGTATCATCTGTTAGAGAACTAAGCCATGCAGCTTGCATTAACTCTTCCCTGGCAATTCCTTTTACTGGTAGAAACTCAGCTGCCATTCGATTGCCATATGTTATCGTGCCAGTCTTATCTAAGATTAATGTATCCACATCTCCACAGGCTTCCACCGCTCTCCCAGACATTGCGATGACGTTAAATTGTGTTACCCTATCCATACCTGCAATACCAATTGCGGATAATAATCCACCAATCGTTGTAGGAATTAAACAAACTGTAAGTGCTATTAATGTTGCGATAGAAATTGGCACATTCAAATACATAGTCATTGGATAGAGGGACACTACCACTAACAGAAAGATAATTGTTAAACTTACTAGAAGTGTATTAAGGGCTATTTCATTTGGTGTTTTCTTACGGCTAGCCCCTTCAATTAGCGTAATCATTTTATCCAGAAATGATTCGCCAGGCAATGAAGTAATTTCAATCATCAACCAATCACTCGTAACCGTCGTACCACCCGTAACGGATGAAAAATCGCCACCTCGTTCTTTTACAACAGGGGCAGATTCACCTGTTATTGCCGATTCATCCACAGTAGCAATGCCATCAATGACTTCCCCATCATTTGGAATTACCTCTCCAGCTTGAACTAATACAATATCTCCTTTTTTAAGGTCATTGGCCTGTTTAAGGATTTCCGTACCATCATGAAGCAACACACGAGCCTGTGTCACTGTCTTTGTTTTTTTTAAAGTTTGAACTTGTGCTTTACCTCTTCCTTCTGCAATTGACTCTGCAAAATTAGCAAATAGAATTGTAACAAAAAGTAGGATAGCAACTATTCCATTGTATAATCGAGCATGTTCTTCTACTACACTCCCAAACATATTTGGAAAAAGAACTAATAGCACCACAAACAAAAATCCTACTTCTACAACAAACATAACAGGATTTTTTAGCATATAAGTGGGACTAAACTTTTTTAAAGCGTCTATCATTGCATTTTTCAGCATCTTACTTGTCAAAAAACTCTTTCTTACTGTTTCCATATGCTCACTCCTCCATTAAGAATAAAGTTGTAAATGCTCTGTAATTGGACCAAGTGCTAAAGCTGGTAAAAATGTTAATGCACCAATCATTAAAACGATAGCCACTAGTAAAAAAGTAAAAGTAGTATTATCCGTTTTTAATGTTCCTATTGAATCACTGTGCCAAAATTTTTTGGCAAGTAGTGACGCAATCGCAAGTTGAATGATAATGGTTAAATATCGTCCAAAGAACATTGCAAGTCCTGTTGTCACGTTCCAAAATGTGGAATTATCTGCTAACCCTTCGAACCCTGAGCCGTTGTTGGCAGAGGCTGAAGCAAATTCATATAAAACCTGTGATAATCCGTGAGCACCTGGATTCGTTATGCCTGCTATTCCTGTTGGTGTTACAACTGCTAGTGCTGAAAATAGCAAAATAATAGCCGGATGAATCAAAATGCATAGAGCAATTAATTTCATTTCTTTCTCTTCAATCTTTTTACCTAAAAACTGAGGAGATCGCCCAATCATTAAACAGGCAATAAAAATTGTTAGTAGAACATACATCATCATGTTCATCAGGCCGACCCCTTTACCACCAAACACAACATTTAGCATCATATTAAACATCGGTACTAGACCCCCAAGAGGCGTCAATGTATCGTGCATATTGTTAACAGATCCTGTTGTAAACGCAGTAGTGACAGTGGTAAATAATGCTGATTGTACTACTCCAAAACGCATTTCTTTTCCTTCCATGCTCCCTAGCTCCTGTGTTATACCGAGTTCACTTATAATTGGATTACCAGCCTTCTCTGCTATGTACACAGTCACTAATCCGAGTAGAAACAATATACTCATTGCTGCAAAAATAGCTAAACCTTGTTTTCCAAAAATAGTTTTCTTTTTTCTATAAGCAATCATCAAACTAAAGGCAACTACACAAGCGCCCGGCAATAGCATCATCGATAACATCTCCACTATATTTGAGAGAACGGTTGGATTTTCAAAAGGTGTTGTTGAATTGGCTCCGTTAAAGCCCCCACCATTCGTACCTATATGCTTAATCGATTCTAGAGAAGCAACAGGTCCAAGTGCAATATCTTGTAATTTTCCTTCGATCGTTTGTACTGTTTTATTTGCACTTAAGGTTTGTGGTGTCCCTTGAGATACTAAAATAATGGCAACAATGATGGAGATAGGCATTAAAATACGCGTAATAACACGAACAAAATCAATAAAGAAATTCCCAATAGTATCTGTTTTCGCAACAAGGCGACGACAAAACGCCATACAAGCTGCATAACCAGTAGCTGCAGATGTAAACATCATGAAGATAATGACTAGCATCTGTGATAAATAACTGAGTCCAGATTCACCGCTATAATGTTGAAGATTTGTATTGGTTATAAAAGAAATAATCGTGTTAAATGAAAGTGTAGCTTCCATATTGCTAATATTATTTGGATTTAAAAACAGGAATGATTGAATGCGCAACAAAAAATATCCAATAAAAACCATAATTGCATTTGTAAGTATTAATGAAAGTACATATTCTTTACCATTCATATCTACTTGTTTAATGCCACACAATTTATAAATTACTGCATCAACTTTGTCTAAAATAGGATCAAGCCATGTTTTTTGATGTAATGTTACCCGATATAGATAATGCCCAGTTAAGATAACGAGCGGTAAATAAATAATTAATACTATGGCTATTTGCCACATAGTGCATTACCTCCTAACAGCCTTTAATAATTTTCAGGACAAAGTAATGCATGCCCTAGATAACCAAACAAGAATACAAGTACAATCCCGATAAAAATCCACATTCCTATCTCCTCCTTATTGCTCATCCACTAGTTTGAAGCACCATGTAGTTAATGACAAAAGACTTCCGAAGCTTATCAGTAACAATACAACCATATAAAAGTCCATCAATAAAATACCCCTCCTTCATTTAGGTTGTTCTCATCATACTGACTTTCAAATTAATGTAGTGTTAGGAAATCTACTTTTCTATTAAGAAAGCATAAAGAGGCAAAATCTTTATACTTTCTTAATGGGAGTTAACGCTATAATACAAATGAGGTGAACGAGGATGGAAAATACACGTCCAACTCCTGAGATGTTTTTAGCAAGACTTCAACAGGAGCAACAAATTTTAGGGAATTTAAAAATCTTTCTCGGTTATGCTGCTGGAGTAGGTAAAACTTACGCAATGTTAGATGCAGCACATCAAGCTCAAAAATTAGGTAAAGATGTGGTGGTTGGCTATGTAGAACAACATCCTCGTCCAGATACGTTAGCTTTACTAGAAGGGCTAGAGCAAATTCCGACGAAAAAAATAACCTATAGAGGAAAAGCTTTTTATGAATTAGATATTGATGCCGTATTGCAGCGCAAGCCAGAAATTGTTCTTATCGATGAATTGGCACATTCCAATGTTCCAACAATGCGGCACAAGAAGCGTTTTGGAGATGTTGAAGAACTACTGTCAAAGGGGATTCATGTTTATACAACTGTAAATATTCAACATATTGAAAGCCTTCATGACTTAGTAGAAGAAATTACTGACATTAAAGTACGAGAGCGTATCCCTGATTACTTAATTGATCAAGCATCTCAAATAAAAGTTGTAGACATTGAACCAGATGAACTAATACAACGCCTACAAGAAGGTAAAGTTTATGCAAAACAACAAGCGGAAAAAGCACTGCATTCTTTTTTCCGCAAACAAAATTTAGTATCATTACGAGAAATTGCATTACGTAGAGCAGCGGATACAATCAACTATAAACAAATAAACAACCATGAATCTGTCAAACACCCTGTACAAATTGAAGAACACCTACTAGTTGGTATCAGTAGTTCTCCTACAAATGCAAAAGTTATTAGAACCACTGCAAGACTTGCACAAGCATTACACGGTAAATTTACTGCTCTTTATGTACAAAACCTGCAGGAGCAAGAAGGAAGTAGTGCAAATTCAGAACGATTACAACAACACATTAAACTTGTGGAACAGCTTGGCGGCCATGTCGTCATCGTTCAAGAAGACGACGTAGCAGCAGCCCTTGCTAATTATGCTCAAATTAGTGGGGTCACGAAACTTGTTATCGGACGAACAAGTATGAGGAAAAAATGGTGGCGACCAAGCACAAAAATAAGTGACCGCCTGAATGAATTTGTTCCGAACTTAGCCCTACACATAGTACCAGATCAAGAAAATGAACCATTTTATTTTCCTATTATAAGTAATAAATTATCATTTGAATGGCTTGATTTGTTCAAAATGTTTATCGTATTTTGCTTCATATCAATTGTCGGCTTGTATCTATATTCAATAGGTATAAGCGAGTCAAACATCATTACAATTTACATTTTAGGGGTCCTCATCCTTGCTATTTGGTCAACTGGATCGATGATGAGTATTATTAACTCCATTATTGCTGTCTTACTTTTTAATTACTTTTTTACAGAGCCTCGATTTTCATTTGATGCTTATCATCGTGACTATCCAATGACATTTTTTATCATGTTTATCTCTGGCGTAATTACGAGTAGCTTAACAAAAAAGATAAAGGAGCAAACCATTATAGCCATTCGTAAATCTTATCGAATGGAGGTGCTCCTTGAAACAAATCGTAGGCTTCAACATGCTAAGTCTATTGAAGAAATAATAGTTGAAGGCATGTCTCAAATTGTTAAATTAGTAGAAAAGCCTGTACAATTTTTCGAAATAAATAACCAGGTAATTGAGAAATCATCTTTCTTTCGTACTGAAACAATGTCTAGTAGTGAAAATCAAAAAATAGCTGTACTTTTCGATAATCCAAATGAATGTGGTGTTGTTAGTTGGGTTACAAATAATAGGCATGTAGCAGGTGTATCTACAGACATCTTTCCTGAAGTGAACGCTTATTATATACCTGTTATTTCTAATGGAGATGTGAAGGGTGTTATAGGTATTGCCCTATCTAAAGTCTCCCCATTGCCTGCATTTGAGCGCAATATTTTGCACGCCATTATTAATGATTTTTCATTCGCTTTGGATAAATGGTATTTACAGAAACTTAATGAGGAAGTAGCGCGAGAAGCTGAAATGGAACAGATGCGAGCTAACCTTTTACGTGCAATCTCTCATGACCTTAGGACACCACTCACTGCTATCTCTGGAAATGCAGATATCTTACTCAACAATGCACCACTAATACCAGAGATTGAAAAAAATAAATTGTATGAAGATATTTATAAAAATTCAAAATGGCTTGTACAAATGGTTGAAAATTTACTAGCTGTATCTAAGTTAGAGGATGGGCAATTTGCGTTAGAAATGCAAATTGAACTAGTAGAAGATATTATTCAAGAGGCACTTTCCCATGTTATTCGTCAAAACAATACACATAAAATATCTTATGAAATTAAACCTGAGTTTTTATTTGCTTTAATGGATGCTCGACTCATCATACAAGTTTTCATTAATATTATCGATAATGCATTGACTTACACCCCACCAGGTAGTGCCATTACGATCATAGTGAAAGAATCAGATGGATTCGTAAGTTTTAGTATTTCTGATAATGGGCCTGGAATCGATGACGCTTTAAAAAGTAGCTTGTTTGAACCATTTACAACTGGAAAAGTACAACGCAGTGATAGTAGACGTGGTCTTGGTTTAGGCTTAGCACTCTGTCAAACAATTTTAAAATTACATGGTAGTAGCATAAACGTTTCAGATAATAAACCACAAGGAACGATTTTTAACTTTTCGCTGAAAAAAGGAGTAATGAAATTTGATGAGTAAAAGAATTCTAGTAGTTGAGGACGATGTAGCAATTGCCAATTTAATTAAAATGACATTAGCGACAAACCATTATGAATTCGACATTGCACGTGATGGTAATAGTGCCCTTCAAAAGGCTCTTACCATAAAACCTGACGTTTTTATTTTAGATTTAGGTCTACCAGACATAGATGGCGTAGAACTAATCACAAAAATTAGAAGTTGGAATCAAACACCAATTATTGTCGTAAGTGCTCGTGGAGAAGAACATGATAAAATTAATGCTTTGGATGTAGGTGCAGATGATTATGTAACAAAGCCATTTAGTGTGGAAGAATTATTAGCAAGAATTCGGGTTGCCTTAAGAAGAATGGCCTATGAACAACCACTTGAAAAAGAGAATCCCATTTTCACAAATGGTTATCTTCAAATTAATTATGTTGATCATACAGTATTTGTAAATGGAAAAGAAATACATGTGACGCCGATTGAATATAAGCTTTTAATTGTTTTATCCAAAAATGTTGGGAAAGTTCTAACACATAATTATATTTTAAAGGAAATCTGGCAAAACGCTCTTCAATCAGATGTTCCAAGTTTACGAGTATTTATGGCTACACTTCGAAAAAAAATAGAAGTTAATCCAGCACAGCCCAAACTTATTCAGACACATGTACGGGTAGGCTACCGAATGCTTCGCTATCATGAAGAGGATGAATGAATATGGAGCCTAAGGTCTAGCTGTATTTGGACTTCTACTTTACAAATTCCATATTACATTTTGCTTTTATGTAGCTTTATTGAACCCTCCTATTAGCCTTTGCATATCATAGCTATAGTCAGGTATGTCATCAATGAAAAACAAGTAGAAAGGAGATCATTATGGTATTTCGACCACCTTATCCATACCCAATGTATCCGGGTGGCATGAGAATGCCCATGCCCATGCAAACACCTCCACAGATGTCGCCACAGTCCTTTTTCCCGCCTGGAGGCTTCCCTGTTCAACCACGAATTCCAGGCGGCTTTCCAATGGCTAATGGAATAGGTTCATTTGGAGGGCAAATGCCGATGCCACCTGTGCAAGAAGCTTCGAAAGTCGGTTCATTTTTACAGCAAGCCAACAGTTTATTTAATACAGCCAAAACCTATACCCCTTATATCCAACAAGCTATGCCGATGGTGAAAAATATTCCATCACTTTTAAAATTGTATAAAGGATTCCAAGGACTTCCTTCCGCTGGCGGTGGAGCAACAGAAGCAGCAGGAAGCGATAGTAAGGCTGCTGGAAGTAGACGGTCATCTAGGCAAAGTGCATCATTTACGCCTCCCGAGCCACTTCCATCTAAACCACGTATTTTCCAGCCACCAATGTAAATGAACGTTTCTTTGTATTCACTGTCACTGTCCGTTATAATGTAGATAGGTAAAGCTTGAAAGGAGTCACAACCACCATGCAAGTATTAAAAATTAATCCACGTGGCTATTGCTACGGTGTTGTGGATGCGATGGTGATCGCTCGTAACGCCGCACTTGATAAAACATTACCAAGACCTATCTACATCTTAGGGATGATTGTGCATAATAAACACGTCACAGATGCGTTTGAAGAGGATGGGATCATCACGTTAGATGGTGATAACCGCCTAGAAATTATTGAACAAGTTGAAACAGGTACTGTCATTTTTACAGCACATGGTGTTTCACCGGAAATTCGTGAGATTGCGAAGCGAAAAGGCTTAGTGTCCATTGATGCTACATGTCCTGATGTAACAGTTACCCACGATTTAATTCGTGAAAAATCAGCAGAAGGCTATGACATTATTTATATTGGTAAAAAAGGACATCCCGAACCAGAGGGTGCTATTGGCGTTGCCCCGGATCATGTCCACTTAGTACAGTCTTCTAACGATATTGATGCTTTACAATTAACGAATGATAAATTACTTGTCACAAATCAAACGACAATGAGCCAATGGGATGTCGCCCATTTAATGGATAGTTTAAAAGAAAAATTCCCACATATTGAGGTACACAAAGAGATCTGTTTAGCTACACAAGTACGTCAAGAGGCTGTTGCACAGCAAGCAGGTGAAGCGGATTTACTTATTGTTGTAGGTGATCCTAAATCCAATAACTCGAACCGCTTAACACAAGTTTCTGTAGAAATTGCAGGAACACCATCCTATCGAATTGCAGATGTTTCAGAGCTAAAAGTAGAATGGTTAAAAGGTATCAACATCGTTGCTGTAACAGCAGGTGCTTCTACGCCAACACCAATTGTAAAAGAGGTTATTAACTTCCTTGATCAATTTGATGAAAATGATCCATCTACACACGAGATTAAGCGTACAGTAACACTAGATAAAATTCTGCCAAAGATTAAGACACCAACACCTGTTGATAAAATCATGCCTTATTAGTTAATCGCAAAAAATCCTGATTGTTATTATGACAATCAGGATTCAGACTGTAGACAAA
>NZ_DJAU01000010.1:0-176 GCF_002429725.1 Lysinibacillus sp. UBA5994
CCCGAAGAACATCTTCTATTCGATTGTGGCTAAATAAAAAAACTTCCCACAAGATGATTGGGAAGTTTTGTAATAAATGCATAGTCAAATAAACCTTCTAAATTAGAATCAATTTAAAAAGTTCGCATTTTTACCCTTCTCCCATCCAGACTGTAACTGTCGGTTTTGGATTTGCA
>NZ_DJAU01000010.1:189-15120 GCF_002429725.1 Lysinibacillus sp. UBA5994
GCCGATTGGGAATTTCACCCTACCCCGAAGAATATTTTTATTTAGCTAGTCTTACGATAACACTATTTTATTATATTATCCATCCTTCTTTTTAAATTTTTTTCGAAGCATAAATTTTAAACAGCTTTGACTCGACTTGAAAAATGTAAAAGATGTTATTAAAATGATGACATTTAACCTGTTTATGGAACTTCTTAATCAAAAAAACGTTCCTTTACAAGTGACTATTCAGTCTAGCAGTTTGGAGGTCATTTACTTGACATTTTTTAAAAATATACCTTTTAAACAAGCTATTTTCTATGCCCTATTAGCACTCTGTTGTGGGGTTTCGATCGTTTTCGTACATCATAACGAACAATTTTATGATCGACCGATAGCGGAAATAACGCAAGTGGATGTAACAGCATCAGAACCGATGACAGATATGTATGAAAATGAGGATTTTTTGTTTACACAGGAGATTATGGCCATTATCAAAAATGGTCAGCATAAGGGGCAATCCATTCATTTGACGAATGACTATTCTTCGTCTGGTGCTTTTGATCAAGAATACCATGTAGGAAATGAAATCTTTGTCATGCTAGTTGATCGCACAACAGAATCTGTTTTAACAGGAACCATTCTCGATTTAAAACGAGATCAAACCATGGTAATGATTGCATGGATTTTTATTTTTGCCCTACTTATTGTAGGTAAAAGACAAGGCTTATTTTCTATCATTAGTTTGAGTGTCAATGCTGTGATTTTATCATTCGCATTAGATCTTTATGTGAAGCATGGGGGCGTAAACCTGTTATTAGTCAGCGGCATTTGCGCCCTGCTATTTACGATTATTTCGCTACTACTTATTAGTGGATTGCATACAAAAACATATGTAGCCATCGTGTCCACACTTTTAGGCACTGTTATAGCGCTTATCATAAGCTCTATTGTAATGTGGTTGACAGGTGAAAATGGTCTTCGTTATGAAGAAATGCAATTTTTAACACGTCCTTATCGTACTGTCTTTATGGCAGGTTTATTTATTGGCTCACTTGGGGCAGTAATGGATGTTTCTATTACAATGGCTTCCTCAATTTTTGCTTTATACGAGCAAGATCCTACAATCTCTGTCAAGGCTCTTAAATCTTCGGGACATGAAATCGGTAAAGATATTATGGGTACCATTACAAGTATCTTATTCTTTGCCTACCTTTGCGGCTCCATACCTATGATTATTCTCTATTTAAAAAATTCTTCCACATTAGGGCTTACATTGACCTTAAATCTTTCTTTAGAATTAGCCCGTGCCTTAGCAGGGGGTATTGGTGTTGTCCTTACGATTCCTATCAGTCAGTATACCGCTATATTTTTCATTAATCGAAAGAGGGTTCAAGGATGAATGTTGTCGTCTTATTAGCAGTTATATTATTCTTGTTAATGGTACTTGTCGGCGGTAGACAGGGGATACGCTCATTTCTTTCTTTATTCCTAAACTTTGGTGTGCTCTTTGTCACCATTTTTTTAATGACAAACCCTAAAAATAGCCCCATCATCTTGACGTTTATTGCCTGTACGGTCATTAGCTGTATTAGTCTTTTCTATATCAATAAAACAAACAGTAAAACCATTACAGCCTTTATCTCGACGATGGTGACGATAGGTATGTTACTACTCTTTATTACCTTTGTAACGGAAAAGTCGATGATCCAAGGGTTTGGCGAAGAATCAACTGAAGAAATCAGCATCTTTTCTCTCTACATTGGTGTTAATTTTGTGCAGATTGGTGCATCAGTCATCATTATGAGTACGATTGGTGCCATTATGGATGTAGCCATTTCCATCGCTACCTCTATGCATGAGATTTTTTATCGCAATCCTTCGATGAGTAGAAAAAAATTATTTACAGTTGGCTTAAGCATAGGAAGAGATATATTAGGAACCGATACTAATACGTTATTTTTTGCTTTCTTTGGTGGCTATTTAAGCTTATTAATCTGGTTCAAGGACCTCTCCTATTCGATTGGGGAAATTGTTAACTCCAAGGTTTTTAGTGCCGAAATGACAACCATTTTTTGTGCAGGAATCGGCATTGCATTGATTATTCCGATTGCCGCCTGCATCAATGCCTTTTATTTAATTCGAACACGCGAAAAAACAGAAAAACTTTTATAAAAATTACCAGTACCTATCATAAAACACAATAATGTCGAGGTGTCTCAATGGACTTTTGAGACACCTCCTTTTGTTGTACCATTTTCATTGCAATCGCCGTATTTTCTGATAATATTTACCATAAGATGTTTACGTACGCTCAAAATGGTTGTTATTTCAAGAATACTAGATGCCCATTCCATGTAACATTTTTTTAGCATAGAACGTCAATACAACGAGATGAAAAAGGAGAAAGTTTGCAATGAAGCATATTATCTTTGATTTTGATGGGACGCTTGCAGATTCTACTGCTGTGTTTGCCTCAGCATGGAATACTTTAGCCCAAAAATATAAATTTAAAGGCATTGAATTAAAGGAAATTGATACATTAAAAAAATTATCAATTTCAGAACGCAGTAAATTATTCGACTTTCCAATGTATAAGTTGCCTATGATTTTACCGCAATTTTATAAATTGTATCGTCAATCATTAAATGATGTTCATCTTTTTGAAGGAATGAAGGAACTATTAATAGAGATTGATAAAAGAGGCTATAAAATCCTGATTATTTCCTCAAACTCTAAAGAGAATATTTTAGAATTTCTTAAAATGAACGGTATTCATTGTGTAGCAGATGTACTTTGCTCCAACCGCATTTTTGGTAAGGACAAAGTAATGAAAAAGTTTTTAAAGGAAGCAAATGTCGACTCGTCTAACGTCGTATACATTGGAGACGAGCAAAGGGATATTGTTGCTTGTAAGAAAGCCGGTATACCAATTATTTGGGTGGAATGGGGCTATGATGCCAAAGAAGTCGTGCAAAATGACGAACCTGAATACAGTGTCTCAACACCACAGGAAATTTTAGAGATCATTTAATCATGAAAAAGGATAATAGCACTTGTCTATTATCCTTTTTATATGCCTATCCTTTGATGTCACTAATTTGCATTAGCTTTTCTGCTGTACTATTAACCCCTTTGTAGGCATCTGTTAATTCATGCATACTCGCAGCAAACTGCTGTGTAAACGCAGCAATTTGATTTGTTGATGCATTGACCTGATCGATGGATTGTTTAATATTTTCTAGTTGCACAGTTATGCTATCAGCACTTTCTGTACTACTCTGGGACATTTTTTGTATTTCAGAAGCGACCACCGCAAAGCCACGCCCATGCTCACCTGAACGTGCTGCTTCTATCGATGCGTTTAGACCAAGAATTCTCGATTTCATAGCTAAATCTTTTACTAAATGGACAATCACATTAATTTGTTCAATATCGCCTGTCATCGATTCCGCGAAATTAGATAGCTCTTCCAAACGATTGGATACATCCTTACTGGCAGTGGCTAATCCTTCATTTGTAGCTGTCATTTCTTCTACAGCACTCGAAAGCTCAGTTGCCAATAGACGCATACTATCCATTTTTTCGTTGGAAATAATGGCACTTACTACGCCAATAATACGTCCTCCTTCAAAAATAGGCTGGGCAGAGGCGATATAGGCCATACCAAAACCTTCTGCGCTACGCTCCTCTTTCACAAATTTTCCTGAACTTAACGCTATTTCTGTTGCTGTACCTCGATATTTATGTACTGGGTCACCAACCCCAACTTTTAAGTCAACCTTTTTTCCTGGTTTGTAGGCAAGCACTTTTTCCGTATCTGCCACGATGACACAAGCATCCTCTGGGTAAGTTGCTTGGTATAAATCAATCGAATCAATCGTTGCTTGTAGTTTAGGATGCATTGTCTTTTCCCCCTAAAATTTTCTGAATTGTATCAATTTAACTATATCATGCGATCCGAAAAAAGACACCAACGTCCAGTGGTGTCTCCTTACAACATTATGGTTTTTTCAATAATTCTACATATTTTTCTGCCGTTCGAATTTCAATTGTTAGAGAATTCTCTCCATAGCTTGCCTTAATTAAAAATGGTACATCATTTGAGTTTTGAAACCTAAAATCTAACGTATCATAAGAAACCGTAGCATCTCTTCCTTTTGGGACATATCCTACATCTAACGAATGATGATGGCGTTCAACATATTTGACGGGAATTTGGTCTACTGCATTAAACAAGGTTGAAGAAGTTTGACAGATTCCACCACCAATTCCCATGACTACCTTCTTATTAATAATTTCAGGTGCGGGTTGATAGCCATTTGCCTCATCTCTTGGACCTACAATTGTATTAAAAGAAAAATAATCGCCACTGCCTACAATCACATTATGAATGGCTCTAGCAGAGAGCTCAATATTTTTATTTCTTCCTAAATCAGCACGATTGAAATAAGTTGTATAAGATGCAACAACCACTTCCTCTAATAATGGAAGGTCCTCAAAATAATAGCCACTTTCTGTTATATAGAGCGGCATTTCTACCTGACCCCCAGTCGCGGAAGCTTCGATTATACGCTCCACTAGCTCACTTTCCTTTAAAATGATTTGCGGCTTCCCCTTGATCACTTGCCCGTTTTCATCCAATCGATCAAGCATCATACGCTGATCATAGCCCTTTGATGTGTCTGTTCCTCTCGCCCATTCCCTTGCTAATTGCTCTAGATGTTTTTGATAGGCTTGTGGGTCTGTATCAAAGCCAAATTCCTTTGGAGATATCGTTTTAAGTACCTTACTCGTAGTTGGATCAACAACCTCTACAATAGGATCAATCATTTGTTCTTGTTCATATGTAACAGGTTGCTGTACTTCCTCACGTTGTTGAATTTCTTGTTCTAGCTTGTTATGATGGACTGCTTCTTTTTCACAACCTACTAGACCCATCATACAGATAACGCAACATGTAGCTAACCACTTCTTTTTCAACCATAAACACCACCTCTATCTTCATACTACAGAGACATCTTATTCGTCTATTGCTCATAGTGTGTTGTTTTTTGGTTATTTTTATTTGTCAAGATAGCAAAAACACGCTACATTATCCTTAGCCTGACATATCTAAAGATAGTTTGATGTGTATTCTTGTACTTAATTAACCTTTTAATGATTTAGGGGGATGTTAATTCTAGAAGAAGTAATATACGCTTCCAATACGGTATACTTTAGAATTTAACGCGAAAAAGAGCATCTACTAGCTATCACAAAAGCCAATAGATACTCTTTCTTTTTTTATTTTTGAATAAACATTTGTGTCCAGTAATTACCTTCCTGTACATAGCCTACACCAATATGTGTGTAGCTTTTATTAAGGATATTGGCACGGTGTCCTTCACTGTTCATCCAGGCCGTTACAACTTCCTGTGCGGAGCGTTGGCCCTTCGCGATATTTTCACCAGCAGATTTATACGTAATACCGAAGTTTTTCATCATGGTAAAAGGTGTACCATACGTTGGACTTGTGTGGTCAAAGTAATTTTTATCCTGCATATCTTGCGACTTATATTTAGCAACCCTTGATAGCTCCCAATCTTCTTGCAATGCTGGAAGACCTGCTTTTGCCCGTTCTGCATTGACAAGTTTCACAACCTCTTGTTCAACTGTTGCCTGTTCTTTTACAGGGACGTTAATTTTTTGACCTGGAGAAATTTGATTTGGGTTAGCGAGTTGTGGGTTGGCATCAATTAATTCCTGTACACCCGTTTCTGTTTTTAATGCTATTTTCCATAGCGTATCACCAGATGTCACTGTATAGGATTCGGCGGCCATTGCCGCAACTGGCACTAATAATGAAGTTGCTACTACTGAAGCTAGTGCTACTTTTTTTATTTTTTTAAACATGTTAATCACCCTTCCTAATTGCTCTACCATTATCGTAAATAGTTTCTGAGCCATAATCATCACAAAATATTTGGAAGGATTTTTACAATTGTATGACAAGCTCGCCATATGTTTGGTTAAAGCCCTTTCTTTCGCTATTCTTTCCCATTGGACTTGTCATCAAGTTGCAATATGTTTGTAATTGGCATACATTACTAATAGATTCAGTGATCAATTGCTGCACAAAATATCCTATTTTGCTAATTGCTTACGCTGTAATCGATAAATTAAGAGAATATAGAGCCAATCATAAAAGAGCGTTGCTACAGAAATAATGGTAATTAAAGGTGTGCGGAAGTATAGATAAAAGCCTACCGCTGCAAATAATGTACCCACCATCTTACAAACTGCAATCCCCATGGATTGACCAGCTAAATTCCCTCTTTGCAAGAGTAAAGCAATAAATAGACCTGACATCATAAGATTTTGAAAGAATGCTACGTACTTTCCTTCGAAATCTTGAAATTCATAGACTATACCTAAAATGATCAGCATGCTAAAGATTAACGTGATCAAAAAGGAGAAATACAATAGCTTTTTTGATAGCATCTTTCGATATTCATTTGGAGCATAACGTAAAAATTGCATCAAAATAAAGACATCCAATACAAACCAAATCAGCGTAATATAGCGTTGCAGGTCATTTTGTGGGTAGAAAAAGGCAAAGATAAATTCCCATGAAATATTGGCACAAATAGCGACCATAGGCATGCCATAGGTTTTATCTTGCCATCCTTTGTAAATAACAAGTATATATGTAAAAATCCAAAAAAGACCCATTCCTACTTGGCAAATTAATAATATGTCTTGTTCACTCAACATTCACGCTCTCCCCCTCTCTAGCATTCCTTCTACTATATGAGGAAATCGATTCTTTATGTCTAAAAGTTTGATAGACGGGTAAAGGAGTGCTAAATAGTAAAAAACGGCAACCTATACATTCCACAAGCGATCCTATATAGTAAAACGAGGTGATTAAATGAAAATAAAAATGTATATAGATAATGAGCAATTTATCGCAGGAACGACCTTAAAAGATGAGATGGAGATTGAACACAATAATATGGCTTTGCATAGTTGCCATGATGTTCAAGCTATCATTAACAATCGTCAGCATTTAGCTGCGACATTGAACTGTGATTTACAAAATTTTATTTGTACAGAGCAAACACATAGTGCGAACTTTCATAAAGTCACATTAGCCGATCAAGGACGAGGAGCTGCGCAAATGGATACAGCGGTGAAGAATACAGACGCGCTTTATACACTTGAGCCTAACTTACTATTATGTAGTTTTACAGCAGATTGCGTGCCCGTTATTTTTTATAATGCTGTGAATGGACTCGTCGGTGTGATTCATTCGGGATGGCAAGGAACAGTCAAAGAAATAACACCCAAACTGTTTCAGCATCTTATGAATGAAGAACAGTGTCGACCTGAGGACTTTCATGTTCAAATCGGTATGGCACTGAGTCAGCAGAAATTTGAGGTAGACGCAGATGTATATGAAAAATTTCACAGTCTTGGTTATGCCGAAGAATTTATGTATTACAATGCAGAAACGAAAAAATACCATATTGATAATCAGCAGACAGTCAAAAAGCAATGTGAGCTTGCGGGTATTCCAGTGAATCAAATACAAATTGATGAAACCTGTACATTCCTTAGTCCCGATGGCTTTTCTTATCGTCAAGATAAACAAGCCGGAAGACATTTAAGCTTTATTATGCGAAAAACACAATAACAGCAAAGACCCTTCTTATCGAATGGGTCTTTGCTGTTATTTTAAAGTACCTGTACTAATAATGGACGTTTCTACATGGACCTTCACGTCTAATTTTCTAATAAGCTCTCTTGTTTTTTTCGATGTCCATTTTCCATGATGATACATTCTAAATTCTTCACTTAAGCCAGCTGGATCTACCTCTGTTTTATTTAATCGCGCTAAAAATTCACTAATATCCTGTTCCAGCTGTTTATTCACATCTTTTTCCAAATCACTAATGCTTTCAACTGTAAATAAATGTGATTCTCTTTCTCCCTTATATTCGCTTAAAGTACCCTTTATTTTTAAGAAAATCGTTAATTTGGGTGATTCCATATTTTTATTACTCTCTTTTTTCACACTGCTCTCGATTAAATCAATCATTACCTTTTCTTCTCCATGTCCTGCATTTAAATCAAGGTGCAAAGGAGCAAGATTTTTCTGTCCACTTAAAGCTTGAATAACTAGTGCTTCCTCAGGTTTAATTAATTCATGCATCTGATTCCCTTTAAATATGGCAACGCCTTTAATCTCTAATTTCTCCTCTCGTTTTTCAACATAGGGTAATACTGTATCCACTACAGGATTTGTAATCGAGTACATAAAATCATGAATATTGGTATTGGGGTTAAAAGCAGTATTGATACTCGGCTCTAATAGATTGTTCAAATAAAAATTAATACTTGGCTTATCAGGATAATCTCCTTTTAAAATCGCTTCCGCATTATCCTTCACAACAGCTATCAATACTTTATTACCTACTTCCGCATTGCGATATAAGTGCTGAACAATTTTTCGAACATTCCCTTTCCGCGCAAAATCTTCGTTTACTAAGACAACTCGCAATTGATTGAAGACTATTTTCTTATCGGATTGCTTTTCTATTTCCACGATGCCGCTTGATACTAAATCTGTTGTGATAGAAAAAGTTTGTGTGTCTTTTTCTGCGTCTGGAGAATATTGGGGGATCGCTACTGTGAGTCTCATCTGATTCTCATCGATATAGTCAAAAGCCATCGAATCTACCATCCCAACATCCTCTAGAGGAACTTTTATTTCTTTTTTAGAACAGCCTGCAAGTAAAACGAAAATCAAAAAAGAAATGATGCATAGACGTTTATTTTTCATACCTGCACCTGCTTTTTTCGAATAACATATATCAGGATTAAAAACACTGGCCAGCTTACCAGCACATAGCCTACATAGTTACTTGCCATAAATAATTTTTCCTGGAATTCACGCGAAAAGGGCATTTTTACAATAAAGAAAATGATCAAGGCGATGATATACAACTGATAACTTTGCTTTTTCTTTTTAAGGAAGGTATCCATACCCCTTTTTGCACACCATACATAGGCTGTAATCGAGGATAAGATTAGAAAAACCCAAAGCGTAATGCCAATGATATCGATTCGCTCAATAAAGGTAAATTCTCCTGCCTTAAATAGGTTTAATACTGAAAACTCTACATTTTTTAATTGCCACTCTGAATAATACATGACGCTAATAGCTGTTGTGATAAAGCATAAAAATATACTAATCCAAATACCGATTAAGGAATGACGAAATGCCTTTTTTTGATCGATGATATATGGAAAATAAAATAGAATTAATTCGTAACCAAGGATAGAAAAATATCCTTGCTTTAACGCTTCATAAAATTCCTTAGGCGTAAAATTAAATAGAGGCAAAAAATGACTTGGATCACCTTTTTCAATGGCCCAGCGCGTAAAATAGAATAATCCAATGGTAATAAAAAATGTCATTATACAAAATCGTGCAATAGATTTAATACCCCCACTTACAATATAAATAAGTAGAAGTAAAAAGCAAAGGACAGGCATGGTGATGGTTTGTTCCTGCAATGCTGTACTTTGAATTAAGTGCATATAATTACTAATAATCCCTGCACTAAAAACAATAAATTGAATAATGACGAGTAGATTTATAAATTTTCCGAGCCATTTTCCCAATAATATTTCATTCATTCGAAATAAATCATCATTGGGAAACTTTGAACAAAGCCATACCATCGCAAATAGTGTCAGGCTAGCAATCACACCAAAGAGAAGAGGCATAAATGATTGTGTGTAGCCCATAGGACTTAATTTCTGAGGGAGCGAAAGGATACCGGTACCAATCATAATACTTTGCGCTAAGAAGATGACATGATAACGATTTAACACCTTTCCTTTTGTTGTATTCAAAGTTAACCACCTCATTCTGACACTATTTTTTCTGTACTTTTGAAATACCAGTCTTACTTCTTATATATTTAGTTGGAAATCGGATGACACTATCCAATAAATCGCTTGGCTTTCTTGGAATAGCAGGTGTCATATAATGCGTTCCTAAGGATTTGAGACTTAATAAATGGTGGATTAACCACGCAAAGGCGAGCATCTGTCCAAACAAGCCAAATAAACCTGCTGATAAGATAAAAATATAACGAATAAATCGGCTAGTATTACTCATTAAGAAAATAGGCGGTAAGAAGGAAAGTAGTGCTGAGGTAGCGACTAACACAATGAGTATATTACTTAGTAATCCAGCTTCTACGGCCGCTGTACCAATTACAATACCTCCTACGATACCAATGGTTTGTCCGACTTTGGCAGGCATTCGAGAGCCCGCTTCTCGTAAGACTTCAATTATAAGCTCGATAAATAATACCTCAATCAGTGGTGGAAATGGTACCTTACTTCTTGATTCTTGAAGATTTAGTAATAATTCGTATGGCAAAATTTCTGGATGAAAGGTTAAGGCTGATATATACATTGGTGTAATCATGATCGTTAAGAAAAAACCAAAAAAGCGCAGCATCCTTAATAAAGATGCTGTTGTCCAACGGTTGTAGTAATCCTCAATCGACACGAACATTTCAAAAAAAGAAGTGGGACAGACAATGGCTAGTTGACTATTATCCATAAAAACGACGATTCTACCATCCAGAAGATAACGGCAAATACTATCTGGACGGACTGTCATGTAATATTGAGGAAAGGGCGATAATGGATTATCCTCAATTAATTGCTTCAACACGGATATATCCGTAAATAACGGATAATCTACCTGGTCAATACGGTTTCTTAAATCATCTAAATTTTCATGGCTCACGATATTATCCATATACATAATCGATATTTTAATATTGGCTTCTGACCCAACAATTCGGTTTTCATTTTTTAGCATGGAGCTTTGAATCCGTCTTCTCACTAACGATATATTCGTTTCCAGTGATTCTGTAAATGCATCCTGTGGACCAATTACAGTCGACTCTGTTTCCGTATCCGTAATGGCCCTTGTAGGCGCACTATACGTATCGATACTTAATAGGGCGTTGGTTTCGTGAAAAAAAAGAAGGGTTTGCCCAGCATTCAATTTTTTAACGACACCTTTCACATCTTTCGGGTCCACATATTGAGCCATTTGATGAATTTGTTTCAAATTATTAGCTAGTGGAATCGTCACCATGGTTTGTAAGGTCATTTTTTCGATGAGTGAGGAGAAATAAATGACCGTCACATCCCCTTCTTCTGTAGCGATCATTTTCAGTTTTACGTCATCGACTTCGTTAATCTCCTGCTTTAATTTAGTGACAATCTGCTCGGGTATCTCGTTCATTTTTGCTCCACCCCTTTTGTTCCGATAAATACCAGTCCATATCATTCATTTTTTAGTAGTTTGCCTTTTTATCATTTAATTATGTAAAAATTGTGCTAGCAAAAATAGCCATACAAAAAGGATGCATCCCAATTAGAGATACATCCTTAAAGGTTATTCTATAGAATCTTTGCTGTATCGGTTTTTACCAATACCAAATACGTAGTAGCTAATGGTTACAAGAATCAAGAAAATAATGCCCACTATTAATGACACGCGTGTATCATCATTGAACCACATGCCGACTAGTACCATGATTAAAAAGATAATTGTTACATAGTTTGTAATCGGTGCGAACGGCATTTTAAAAGGATGCTTTGCTAGCTGCGCTTCCTTTACTTTTCTAAAACGAATTTGACTTATTAAAATGATAAACCATGGAATCATCCCTGGTAAAACACTTGCACTATACACATAAACAAATAAGTTTTCAGGGGCAATATAACTTAAAATAACACCAACGACTAAGCCAACTAATACGCCCGCTGTTCCAAATAAAGGCACACCATTACTAGAAAGCTTTGCGAAAAATTTTGGTGCTTGTCCATTCATAGCAAGTGTATATAACATACGTCCAGCACTATAGATTCCACTGTTACACCCTGACATTGCAGCTGTGATGACGACGAAATTAATAATACCTGCGGCAGCCGTGATACCTACCTTAGCAAATGTCGCAACGAAAGGACTACCAATTGTGCCAAGCTCATCCCAAGGATACACTGTAACAATGACAAAGATTGCACCGATATAGAAAATTAAAATACGCCAAATAATGCTTTGGATGGCATTCGTAATCGTTTGTTGAGGATTTTTTGCTTCTCCTGCTGTAATCCCAATGAGCTCCACCCCTTGATAGGCAGCAACGACTAAAGATAAGGCAAAGAAAAATCCTGTCCAGCCACCTGTAAAGAAGCCACCGTGACTCCAAAGATTGGATAAGCCGATTGCTATTCCATCATTGCCAAAGCCAAAGAAGATGAGTCCGACCCCTGCAATAATCATTAAAATAATCGTAACAATTTTAATCATCGCAAACCAGAATTCAAATTCTCCAAACGATTTGACAGAAATGAAGTTTGCCACACCCAAAATCACCATTGCAATTAGACCAGGTATCCAAGCTGGTAATTCTGGATACCAATATTGCATATACGTTCCTACTGCTATAATTTCAGACATCCCAACAATAACCCATTGGAACCAGTTACTCCACGCTGTTAAATACCCTGCTAAAGGATGAATATATTTATAGCCAAATGTGGCAAAAGAGCCTGTACTTGGCTCCATATAAAGCATCTCACCCATTGCCCTCATAATGAAAAAAATAAAAATACCTGCAATACCATAGGCAAGGAGTACAGAAGGTCCTGTCCATTGAATAGCACTTGCTGAGCCCATAAATAGCCCAACACCAATCGTACCGCCAAGTGCAATCATTTGAATATGACGTGCTTCTAATCCTCTTTTCAATTCCTTATTGGCCACTCCATAACGCCTCTTTTCCTGTTGTTCTTTCTACGATGTTTTTACTTTAAAATAATAATCAATTTTTCTAAAAAAGACAAATGTATTTTTAGGAAAAACAAAAAATATTACTATTTTAATAGAATAACAAAAAATAGGTAATAACGACGATTTAATTGATGTTTGTACGAAATATGATGTTACTTCAACATAATTAAAATCAGAAAATTCAAAAAACTCTATTCCGTTCAAGTCGAAAGGAATAGAGTTTACTTCGTTATTGTAATAAAGTTTGTTCCTGTAATTTTGCAGAAAAGTATTTACGTGCATCTGCTGTTAGAATTTGTAGCAAAGTCACTTCTTCTTGACGTGCAAACTCTACAAACATCCCACTTAAATTTTCGTAGACATATTTGATTTTAAAGCCACTATCTAAATAATGATCTACTTTTTGAATTTCCTCTGTGCTTTGTTGGAATTCAGACATGCCATCACCTCACCTTCTTTTGAAAATGTCTTGATGTTGTCTCACTTACTCGGCACCCTTCATCTCTAACAGAGGATCTGGTTGCTCCACCAGTTCATCTTCATCCGGAGTCGCCGTTGGAGCTGTTGGCTGGCCAAATATTTCGTCTAAATTATGTCCGACAGTAATACCTAAATATTTGGCATCACTTGGATCATCTAGCTCAGCTTGTGGATACTTTTTAAACCACCAATACTTCGCTAATACATAATATACAATCGCGCCTACAGCAAACCCTACTAAAGAAGAGTAAGTTGAAAATATATTGGCAACTGCACCACCGATTACCCAAGCGATTAATCCAGCCATATTAAAGCCCTTATAATATTTAAATTGCCCATCTAATTCATAAAGCTCTTTTACATGTACGCGCCGTTTACGAATCAGGTAGTAATCAGCAAATAAAATACCTACAATCGCTGTTAAAATACCGCCAATGATTAATAGGACATTGACCATGACATCAAATAGACTCCAGGGCTGTGCAAGAATACCAATAATCCCTGCAATAACTACCCCTACCCAGAATGGCACTTTCGGTCCACCGATATTAGAGAAAATAGTAGCTGCTGGTACAACGTTGGCAGAGGTATTTGTCGACCATTGTGCTAATACAATCATCAGCAATAGAATTCCAAGAATAAAGCCGCTTGCACTTTGCTGTAAGGCATTAATTGGGTCTGCCGAGGCAACTGCCATATAGCAAACTGCACCAATCGTAACAATGAATGTGTTTGTAATGGGCATGACAATTAAAGAGCCTACAAGCTGTGTTTTATTACGCTTGAACCAATTACGCTCATTTTTGGGTGCTTTAAAGAAACGGGACAAGGATGGCATATCTGCTGCTAAGGTTGCCCAAAAGCCCATATTTGCCATCACCACTACCATAAAGGCGGTAAAAGCAGCGAAGCCTGTTGTTGGGGTTTCCACCCACGTCCAAATATTTTTTCCCTGAGATGTTGCATTATCTGCCAATGTGTAATACATCCAACAAGAAATTAAAATTATGACAGGGGCTGCTAAATCAGCAAAACGCTCAATGGATTTAATACCAAGAGATGTATTAAAGAGTTGAAGCGCTGCAAACACAAGGAAGCAGATAAACCAATTATCAAAGCCAAACAATAAATTTAAAATTCCGTTTATCGCTAATGCACCAAAATACGTATTCAAACCAAACCAACAGGCAGCTGTAACACCACGTACAAGGGAAGGTATATGAGTACCGAATGTGCCAAATGGTGCACGCATATAAACAGGGAAAGATAATCCATGCTCTATTCCGATGTCACCAATTAACGTCATAAAGACGCCAATTAAACAAGAACCTACCAATGTTGCCACAATCACCATTGGTAAGGATAAATTCATGATAGCCGAACCACCAATGGCAAAAGCCGCTAATACAATTGCCATTCCTATCCAAATCACCGCAAAACCAAATGTTCCAATATTTCTTTGTTGATGTGTCACTGGAAGTAAATCTGGGGATTTTAAATAATTCCCTTCACGTTCAATAACGTTTCTCTCCTTTTTTTCTAATTTCCGTGACAACCTCCTTGAGGTTTTTCCCTCCTCCATCGCTACTTGAGGA
>NZ_DJAU01000008.1:0-3737 GCF_002429725.1 Lysinibacillus sp. UBA5994
GCGTTATGATGAGCGGACACTTATTAGTGTGGCGTCTCGTTTAGCTCTCCGCACCTCATTCAGGAGAAATAAGGGCTTGAGCACCCATATTTCTTGTAAATGTAACGACTAGCGCATTTCTATCGAATGAGGTGCGCGCTTTTTTATTAGATTAGATGGCGCCAATTTGTGGTGCTTTTTTTAATATATGGGTGTTATTTTATTATTTATTAAACCAATATCAATTTGAGTTGTTATTGTAGTATTTTTCTTTTATCGACATACGGATTGTAGTAGAATTCATACATAAAAAAGTGTAAGTTAATTAGTAGAGCTGAGCGTAGGGAGAGGAGTTCTAGATATGCCTGAAATTTTATCTTTAAATAATGTAACTTTTTCATATACCCCAGAAAATCCAAATAGTCGTAATGCTGTTGAAAATGTTAGCTTTGCTGTGGAAGAAGGTGAGTGGATTGCTATAGTAGGACATAATGGTTCTGGTAAGTCCACTATTGCCAAGCTGATGAATGGTTTATTGTTTCCTCAACAGGGAGATGTACGAATATTGCGAGAACCCTTGAATGAAGAAAATCTTTGGGAATCTCGCTCCTTAATGGGAATGGTCTTTCAAAACCCTGACAATCAATTCGTTGGAGCAACGGTACAGGATGATGTAGCATTTGCCTTGGAAAACAACGGTATCCCCTTTGAAGAAATGGTAAAACGTGTACATGCGGCACTCGAACAGGTAAAAATGAGTCAGTTTTTAGACCATGAGCCACATCATTTATCTGGTGGACAAAAACAGCGTGTAGCCATTGCTGGGGCACTTGCATTAAAGCCGAAGCTTTTAATTTTAGATGAGGCTACATCCATGTTAGATCCTCAGGGGCGTGCAGAGGTGTTACAAACGGTTCAAACATTACGTGCAGAAACAGGATTAACAGTTTTATCTATTACCCATGATTTAGAAGAGGCAATGTTAGCGGATCGTGTTCTTTTTATGAATGATGGTAAGAAATTTGCAGAAGGTACACCTGCTGAAATCTTTGCACTTGGGGACAAGCTAGTTGAATTTGGACTAGATTTGCCATTTGCCTTGAAGTTATCAAAGCTATTGCAAAAGGAAGGTGTTCCATTAATGGGGCAACATATGACAGAAGAAGAGTTGGTGAATGATTTATGGACATCAAACTTCAACAAGTAAGCTATGCCTATGCACAAGGAACGCCTTTTGAAAAACGGGCATTATTCGATGTGGATTTTGACATTCCATCTCATACTTATCAAGCGATAATTGGCCATACCGGTTCTGGGAAATCAACGATTTTGCAGCATTTTAACGCGCTACTAAGACCTACTTCAGGAGAAGTACATATAGGGGATCGTCTTATTGTAGCTGGGAAAAAAGCAAAGGATTTAAAAACTGTAAGACAAAAGGTCGGCATTGTCTTTCAATTTCCAGAGCATCAACTATTTGAAGAAACCGTGTTGAAGGACATTATGTTTGGCCCAATGAACTTTGGTATATCAGAGGAGGAGGCTGAAGCTCGTGCAAGAGAACTTGTCAGCTTAGTCGGTTTGCCAGATAACGTTTTGGATAAATCACCGTTTGATTTATCAGGTGGTCAAATGCGTCGAGTAGCGATTGCAGGCGTTTTGGCGATGGACCCTGAGGTTATTGTCTTAGATGAACCAACAGCAGGTCTTGATCCACGTGGTCAAAAGGAAATTATGGATATGTTTTATCAGCTCCATCAAGAACGTCATCTCACAACCATTCTAGTAACCCATAGTATGGAGGATGCAGCTCGATATGCAGATAATATTGTGATTATGCATGAAGGAAAGAATGTCTTAAGTGGATCACCACGAGTTATTTTTAAAGATGTTGCAACATTAAAGGAATTCCGTTTAGAGCCACCACGTATTGTCCGCTTTCAGCAAAAGATTGAGCACATGATGGGGCATTCCTTGTCTAAGGTTTGCTTAACAGAGGAAGAGCTTGCTGCTGAAATTGCTCAAGCCCTTAGAGAGGAGCGTGCAGAGTCATGATGGAAAAAATGATCTTTGGTCGCTTCTTACCTGGTGATTCACCTGTACACAAACTTGATCCACGGTCAAAGCTGATCTTTGTGTTCGCCTTTATTATTATTGTGTTTTTAGCCAATAATACCGTGACATATGCTATGTTACTCGCATTCACGCTACTGATTGTATTAGTATCGCGCATTCGTCTATACTTTTTAATAAATGGACACAAACCAGTACTCTTTTTGATGGCCTTCACATTCCTTCTCCATATTTTCATGACGAAGGAAGGCGTCCCTGTGTTTGAATCAAAATTCATTACGATTTATGACGAAGGGATTAGGCGGGGAATATTTATCTCAATTCGTTTTCTAGTATTAGTATTTATGACGTCAATCTTAACGTTAACTACATCACCGATTTCCATTACAGATGGTATCGAGGTTCTACTGAATCCCTTAAAAGCAATAAAAGTACCCGTACATGAATTGGCTTTAATGATGTCCATCTCATTACGCTTTATTCCAACCTTAATGGATGAGACGGATAAAATTATGAAGGCACAAATGGCAAGAGGCTCTGATTTATCATCTGGGCCAATTAAGGACCGTATAAAGGCAGTAGTACCATTGCTTGTGCCTCTCTTTGTCAGTGCATTTAAACGGGCTGAGGATTTAGCAACAGCGATGGAAGTAAGAGGCTATCGTGGTGGTGAAGGACGCACTAGGTACCGTAGGTTAAAATGGGATATGGGGGACACATTTGCGATTGTGTTATTAGTAGCAATAGGCGTATTGCTATTCTTCTATAGAAGTTAAAGGAGTAGGCTATATGCGACGATTAAAAGTAATTATAAGCTATGATGGCACACTTTTTTCGGGCTATCAGGTGCAGCCAGGTGAACGCACAGTGCAGGCTGAGCTTGAGCGTGTTCTAGCTATTATGCATAAGGGAGAACAGGTAAAGGTAACCGCAAGTGGTCGTACAGATGCTAAAGTACATGCGACAGGGCAAACATTGCATTTCGACACACCACTTGCCATTCCAGCAGAAAAATATAGTAAGGCTTTGAATGTGCAACTGCCAAGAGATATTCGTGTATTATCGGTTGAGGAAGTGGCACATGACTTTCATGCGCGTTACGATGTGGCTGGAAAAAGATATCGCTATATTTGGTCTTGTGAGCCTATCCAAAGTCCATTCCGCAGATATTATACTGTGGAGACAAATGGGGTCAAACCTAACGTAGAGGCGATGCAAGAGGCAGCTAAGGCTATTATTGGTACACATGACTTTTCTTGTTTTTGCGCGGCGAATACAAGCGTAAAAGATAAAGTACGCACAGTAACATTGTTACAATTTGAATGGCATGGTGAAGAGCTACATATGGTGATTGAAGGGAATGGCTTCTTATATAATATGGTACGTATTATTGCAGGTACTCTTTGGGAGGTTGGGATAGGTCGACGTAAGATTGACAATGTGTCCCATGTAGTTGCTTCAGGTAATCGTGATAAGGCGGGAAAAACCGCTCCACCACAAGGGCTATACTTAGAAAAAGTGTTCTATTAGTGGCGTTCTACAATTCTGAACAACTTCACCAGGTGTTTAATGAAATTGCTTGACTTTAAAAGTCATTCATTATATGATAACAGATGGTATTTTCATTACCACCACAAATAAGCCCCGAAACTTATAGTGTAGTCTAATGAAAAATAACGGTAATC
>NZ_DJAU01000015.1:0-10379 GCF_002429725.1 Lysinibacillus sp. UBA5994
AGGCACTGTGACGACCATCATTTGGAACTTGGAAGGACTATCTTTCATGGATAGTTCGGGAGTTGGATTAGTGCTTGGTCGTATGCGTGAGTTAGAGGCAGTTGCTGGGCGAACTATATTATTGAATCCATCGCCAACAATGCGAAAAGTATTTCAATTTTCAGGTTTAGGACCGTGGATGATGGATGCAACAGAGGAACAAGCGATTGATCGCGTAAGGGGGATTGTAAATGGATAACGAAATGACATTAACTTTTTTGGCAATTAGTGAAAATGAAGCTTTAGCGCGTGTAGCTGTTACAGGCTTTATTGCACAATTAGATCCAACTATTGATGAGCTATCAGAATTTAAAACAGTTGTCTCAGAAGCAGTTTCCAATGCTATTATTCATGGCTATGAAGAAGATGGTAAGGGTGTTGTGACAGTTCATGCTAAACGTGAGGATGATATTGTGACAGTATCTGTCATGGATAAAGGGATAGGAATTGAAGACGTTAGTCGAGCAATGGAACCATTATTTACAACAAAAAGTATGATGGAGCGTTCGGGTATGGGCTTCACGATTATGGATAGCTTCTCAGATCAGCTGACAGTTATATCAAAATGGCAAGAAGGAACAACTGTAACATTCACGAAGAAATTTTACACAGTTCGCACAGCGGTAATGTGAGGTTAAACCCGTGAAGCCGTTAGAACAGTCGTCCGATAAGCTATTGTCTCAGGAGGAAATGCGTGATTTAATTGCACGCGCACAGCAGGGCGATCATGAGGCTCGTAAACGAATGGTAGAAGGCAATACGAGACTTGTGTGGTCCATTGTTCAACGTTTTACAACGAGAGGTGTTGAGCTTGAGGATTTATTCCAGATTGGCTGCATAGGGCTCATGAAATCTGTGGATAAATTTGATTTAACCTATGATGTGAAATTTTCAACCTATGCTGTACCGATGATCATTGGAGAAATTCAGCGTTTTTTAAGGGATGATGGTATGGTGAAGGTGAGCCGCTCTATTCGTGAGCTCAATTTTAAAATCCGTCATGCTACAGATGAATTTATTAAAAAGAACGAACATCCACCAACCATTCAAGAGCTTGCTCAGGTGCTTGGTGTGACAACAGAGGAAATTGTTACAGCATCCGATGCATTGAGAGACCCTGCCTCTCTTCATGAGCAATTGTATGAGAGTGAGGGTGATTCCATTACACTAATGGATCAAATGAAGGATGAAAAATCGGAGCAACCATTTGATTACATCCCATTAAAAGAAGTACTAACGAGACTTGAGCCAAGAGAGCAGTCTATCATATATCTTCGCTATTTTTCAGATTGCACGCAAACTGAAATTGCAAATAGATTAGGTATATCGCAGGTACAGGTTTCCCGATTAGAGAAAAAAATCCTTGCCCAGCTGAAAAGTTGGATGGCAACTAGTGCAACAGTGGAGCAGGAAGTAATAAAAAAAGACATCTAAGAAAATGGTGACAGCATGACAAATAAATTATTTAACAGCTTAGAAGAAGCCGAAGATTTTCTTATAGAACAATTTGGTGACGGCGAATCGTTTGACGTTGGTATTAAACACTTATTTGTCAAAGATTTGCCGGTCCTTTGTGCATATATTAGTGGGCTTGTAGATGGAGAAGCTTTAACACAGTTGCTGTCTAGCATGCTTCCAGATGAGGACATTGAAATTGATGTAGAGGATGAGAAGGAATATTTTGAGTCTTACTTTAATTTCCATGGACGTTCAGAAGAAACAGAGCGTAAAGCCTATTTACTAGCCATTTTAAGTGGACAAGTCACCTTTATTACTAAAAGTGGCTATTGCTATGTTGCAGAGCTTAGAAACTATCCAGGACGCTCTCCAGAAGAGCCAGATAATGAAAAAGTTATCCGTGGATCAAGGGATGGCTTTACAGAAGGGATTTCTCAAAACACAGCCTTAATACGTAGGCGAATTCGTAATAGTAATCTACGTTTCGAGCTACATAAAATATCCAAAATCGGTCAAACCGACGTGGCGATCGCGTTTATGAAGGATGTTGCCAATGAAGATATGCTCGAAAGTTTACGACAGCGTCTTGGACAAATAAATCATGATGGCTTGACGATGGCCGATAAATCATTAGAAGAATGGCTCTTTAAACAAAAGTTCCACCCAGTTCCATTTGTACGTTATACGGAGAGACCTGATATTGCTGCAGCTCATCTACTTGAAGGGCATATAGCTATATTAGTCGATACTTCTCCATCCGTTATTTTAGTACCTGTTACAGTGTTTCATTTATTGCAGCATGCAGAGGAATATCGTCAGGCACCCACAGTAGGGACGTTTGTACGTTTTATGCGATATTTTGGCTCTGTAATGGGTTTACTTTTATTGCCACTGTGGTATGTATTTGCAACGAATGAATCCCTACTTCCAGATGCCCTCTCCTTTTTAGGTACGGAGGAGAAATCGCATGTACCTTTATTACTACAAATTTTGATTGCGGATATTGGAATAGAATTTTTGAGGATGGCCGCCATTCATACTCCGTCACCATTGTCCACTGCGATGGGATTGGTTGCGGGGGTAATCATTGGTCAAATTGCGATTGATGTTGGATTATTCTCTTCAGAGGTGGTCCTCTATACAGCGGTAGCAGCCATTCTTATTTTCATTATTCCATCCTATGAGCTTAGTATCTCCATTAAAATTTTTAGGTTACTGCTACTTCTGATGACGGGTCTCTGGGGTGTCAATGGGTTATTTATTGGTTTATTTTTATTGTTTACGTATTTATGTTCATTGCGACCAATGCAGGCACCTTATTTATGGCCGCTTGTTCCATTCTTTCCAACAGCAATGCTTCGCGTCATTATTCGCTTCCCAATGACAGCAGATGCACTCAGACCTTATGTAGTCGCTTCCAAACAGCGAAAAAGATCATAGGAGCCGTTGCACTCGTTTTTTTCATGTGATAAAGTTCACATATAGTATTTTGTGATTTTTGCAAAAATTATTTTCATTCAAGAAAAAGCAAGTACTATACATTTGTTTTTTTATATGTGAGGGAAATAATTTTTTGATGGAATGGTTCTAATATAGTAAAGAACCCTTCCACTTTCAAACCGTAAAAATAACAAGATGGAACGATGTGAAAAGGGAGAGATGCACATGCATTTATATGGAACACAAGCGATTTCTGAAGATGGTCATTTAACAATTGGACAGGTAGACACATTAGAGCTAGCAAAAGAGTATGGTACACCACTTTTCGTGTATGATACTGCACTTATTCGTAAGCGTGCGCGCAGCTTTATCGAAACGTTTAAAAAACTAGGTGTAAAAGCAGAAGTAGCTTATGCTTCAAAAGCATTTGCATGTGTAGCGGTGTATCAATTAGCAGCAGAAGAAAATTTATCATTGGATGTTGTATCTGGTGGAGAATTATTTACTGCCTTAAAGGCAGGTTTCCCTGCAGAGCGCATTCATTTTCATGGTAACAATAAAAGCATTGCTGAATTAGAGCTAGCTTTTGACTCCAAGATTGGATGTATTGTTGTAGATAATTTCTATGAAATACAGCTTTTAAAAGATATTTCGGAGCGCCGTCAGCAAAAAATGCGTATATTATTACGTGTTACACCAGGTGTTGAAGCACATACGCATGATTTCATCACGACAGGTCAAGCAGATTCAAAATTCGGCTTTGACTTAAACAATGGTCAAGCGGATGAGGCATTCCAACAAACATTTAACCATGAATTCCTAGAGCTACTTGGTTTACATTGCCATATTGGCTCACAAATTTTTGACACTGCCGGTTTTGGATTGGCTGGAGAAAAATTGATTGACAAAATTTCTGATTGGAACAAGACTCACGGATTTACATGTACTGTGTTAAACTTAGGTGGGGGCTTTGGTATTCGTTATACTGAAGAAGATGCACCGCTTGAACCACAAGTATATGTAGAGGATATGATTACAGTTGTCAAAAATAAAGCAACTGTTCTTGGACTGAAGATGCCGGAAATTTGGATTGAACCAGGTCGATCACTTGTAGGTGATGCAGGAACATCTCTTTATACAATCGGTTCACAAAAAACTGTGCCAGATGTGCGAAAATATATTGCTGTCGATGGAGGTATGAGCGATAATATCCGTCCCGCATTATACGACGCTAAGTATGAGGCAGTCATCGCAAGTAAGGCGAACGAGCCGAAAGATGAGCTTTATACAGTTGCTGGTAAATTATGTGAATCTGGCGATAAATTAATTATTGATGCTAAACTACAAGATGCTGCTTCAGGTGATGTGTTAGCCATCTTCTGTACAGGTGCGTATGGTTATTCGATGGCTAGTAACTATAATCGTGTGCCAAGACCTGCAGTTGTATTTGTAGAGGATGGACAGCATCAACTAGCTATTCGCCGCGAAAGTTATGAAGATATTGTGCAAAACGATCTCCCGCTAACTTTAAAAAAGGGTGAGTAAATTTGAGGAAAAATAAGTGGGTATTACTAGCGTCCATTACAACATTTATTTTATTATGGGGCGTAGTCTATTGGGTGTTGGCGTCGAAAGGTATTCTCGGACCTGGTTCGTAAGACAGAAATTGGCTTGCGGTAAAAGTACAAATCGTGTAGGATAGTCAAAGATTATGTACAGCTAGAAAAAGAGGGAATAGACAAATATGTTAATTCGATATAAAAAAGCTTTAGAGAAAATAGCAATGGGGCTACTTTCATTTATGCCTAACGAAAAAGACGTAAAAAAGCTTACAGAAACCATCCACTCCTATGAAAATGACGATAATTGGGTTTTATACTTATGGAAAAAGAATGATGAATATGTTGGCATTGTAGGGCTTGTTGTTGACGAGCATAATATAGCCACAATCCAGCACGTGTCGGTGATCCCTTCTTATAGGGGAGAGGGAGTAGCAACGGAGATGCTTCAAGAAGTGGCGGAACTTGGCCAATATGAAAGTGTGCGTGCTACAGATGAAACACGTAGTTTTGTTCAAAAATGTATTCATTGTATCGATGAAAAAGCAGACGATTAACAACGTCTGCTTTTTCTTTGTTTGCTTTCTTGTCGCTCTGCAAGAATATGTGAGCGATCTCGAAGCATATGTTTATGAAGAAGATAATTTGAGCTATTTGATGGCAAAAGCTTTATACGTGCTAGGGCTAAATCCAGCAAGTGAGGTGAAAGAGGGAGCTGGAAAGTTTGAAAGGACTTGCCCGTTTTAATCGAAGTGATAGCTTTTGTTATTTGTGTTAGGAGTTCAAGATAATCAATTTCTTGGAAAAAAACATGCCCTTCATTTTCTTGAAAGTTATGAAGTGCTTTTTCTAAAATTCGTTTAGCACCAGTATTGTTACCACGTCGCCAATGATAGAAACCTGTTGCCAGCTGCACATAGCCGACAAGCGGATGCATTTTATCACCAGGTGCAATTTCCTTCCAATATTCCTCTAGCACTTCATGGCATTCAAAAAAATCTTGATTGCCATTAAAATAGGCACAGTAATCTATAAATAAAGTATGATGCTGTGGATGCATTTTGGACTCCTTTCCACTATACTAAAAGAACATAGAATCTCAGGGTGGTAAAATAATGTCTTATGAAGTAAAATTAGAAGCCTTTTCAGGGCCTCTTGATTTATTATTGCATTTAATTCACAGATTGGAAATTGATATCTATGATATCCCAATGGCTGAAATTACACAACAATATATCGACCATATACATGCAATGCAAGTACTAGAGTTAAATGAAGCAAGTGAATATTTAGTAATGGCAGCAACGTTACTGGCAATTAAAAGCCGCATGTTATTGCCAATTCACGAAGGAGAGATGGAGGACGCAGAATTAGAAGTGGACGGCCCTGACCCTCGTGAAGAACTCGTGCAACGCTTAATCGAATATAAAAAATACAAGGAAGCAGCTAGTAATTTGCAGGAGCTTGAAACAGACCGAGCACAGGTATTTACGAGGCCACCTGCTGATTTAACAGGATTAGCCTCAGAAGAACAGATGGCTTTATTTGATTTGAATGTGAATATCTATGATATGCTTGGAGCATTTCAAAAATTGATGCGTCGCAAAAAATTAAAGAAACCATTAAAAACAACTGTAGCAAGGCAGGAGCGATCAGTAAAAGATCAAATGCGCTCTGTTGTGGATTCTTTACGATTAACAGGTGGACGTGCATCATTTTTCGAGCTTTTTCCCTATGAAGATAAGCCAACACTTATTCTGACGTTTGTATCCCTACTTGAACTGATGAAACGTCAGGTCGTCATCGTAGAGCAAGATGGTAACTTTGAAGAATTAATGGTTACCTTACAGAAGGAGGAATGGGAAGATGACGAAAACATTGATGTTACAGAGTAGAATTGAAGCCTTATTATTTGTTGTGGGAGATGATGGCTTAACGATTAAACAACTTTCACAACTCTTAGGAGAGCAGGAAGAGCTGATTCTGCAAACAATGAATACATTGAGAGAAACCTACGAAGAAGATTTAACAAGAGGAATCACGGTGAAAGAAATTGCAGGCGTTTATCAGCTCATTACAAAATCTGATTTTGCCGATACGATTCAAAGATTAGTAGAAAATCCAACCGCACAATCCTTATCTCAAGCCTCCCTTGAAGTGTTAGCGATCGTGGCATACAAACAGCCCATTACACGTGTAGCGATAGAAGATTTGCGCGGTGTGAAGTGTGAACGACCAATCCAAACATTAGTTTCACGAGGATTAATTAAAGAGGTAGGACGGTCAGAAGGGACTGGACGTGCCATCTTATATGGAACAACAAAAGAATTTTTACATTATTTTGGCTTAAATAGTATAGAAGAAATGCCTCCTCTACCTGAAGAGGACCTTGCTGATACAGAACAAGAAACAGATTTATTTATGACGAAGTTCCAAGAGACTTTTAGCGGAGCAAAATAATGGTTAGGTATAATGCGTAGCCTTCAACATAAATTTAAATCTATAATTTCCTATCACATTGAATAAGGAGTGGCTCGTTGCTTCGGTTATTTCGTTTAACACTGTTTATGATCATTGTGTTAATGGTAATGCTTCCTCAGACTAGCTTTGCAAGAGGAGGAAGCGGCTATGCTGTCTTGGATGGCGATACAGGTCGACTTTTAATTGGATCCAATAGCGATGAACGATTACCTATTGCTAGCCTCACAAAAATTTGGACAGCACTTGTGGCAATTGAAAATAGTGACTTGCAGGATGAAGTCGTTATATCCCCTAAGGCTGCTATGGCTGAGGGGAGCTCTATTTACCTACAGGCTGGTGAAACGGTGACAGTTGAAACGTTATTGTATGGCTTAATGCTACGTTCTGGCAATGATGCTGCAACAGCTTTAGCCGAACATGTAGGAGGGTCTGTAGAGGGTTTTGTCAAATTAATGAATGAAAGAGCTGTTATTGCAGGTCTTACCAATACCGTCTTTATGAATCCTTCTGGTCTTCATCATGATGAGCATTTATCGTCTGCAAGAGATACTGCTGAGATGTTAAGACTTGCGTTGCAAAATAAAACATTTGAGAAAATTGCTTCAACTGTACTTTATCGGGCAAATACAGTAAACGGAATGTTATGGGAAAATAAACACCGTCTATTAAGAGAAGGTTCAGGAATGGCAGCAGATATAGATGATGAGACAGAACAGCCTGTTAGTTCCTTAAAGTCAGCCACTGGTACTGCTTTCGCTGGAAAAACGGGCTTTACTAAGGTTGCAGGACGAACACTTGCAACGGCCTTTCAAAAGGACGGGCAAATCTGCGTTGTCGTCACCTTAAATGAATCAGATGATTGGAATGTACATCGAGGCTTATCCAATAAAGTATGGCAAGATTATAGTCTTGAAACAGTAGTGAAAAAGGGTAAATACAATGTCAATAAAAAGTTGGCTATTCGTTTACAAGAGCCCGTTCGACTACAGTTAAATAAAGAGGAAAAAGAACAGGTGAGGCAAGTATTACATGTTTCAAGGAAACGCCAAGAAGCAGTCTTGTCTATCTTTATAGGAGAAGAACGGATTTATGCAACGCCAGTAAAAGTTGAATCAGCGGATCGTTAAAAACGATTTGCTGATTTTTTACATTATTTGATCAATTGATGTTAAATTTGGTAAAATGATAATGAATGTAAAATTCTTAATTTTCGAAAAAAAGGGGTGAGGAAATTGAGGAAAGCTTCAATGGAAAGTAATGGTAGGCAAATTCAATTTGGGCTAATCATTATCTTATTCTTATCAAGTTTAATTGTGCCTGTCATTCTTCTATATCCAATTCAAGAGATACTATATCGACCTAATGAATTTTATTATTTTGCACCTTATTTTAATGCTTATATTATCTTTATGGTCTCTTTATTTGTTATGGCCCTCGTACTACTAATCAATTATTTGATCATACCTAAAACGAAAAAAAGAAAGAATATAAAACGTGGTCTAGTATCTACTTCCTTATTAATTGCCTTAGGTTTCATCGCATTAAGCTTTAATACTTATAAATGGATAGATTCAAGAGGTATTCATATGAATCCATTTTTTAGTTTAAAAGTAAATTTTGTCGAGTGGGAAGAAATAGTGAAAGTTGAGCAAGTTAATCTAGAAAAAAGTGGTGTGACAAAGCCTGATCATCTGGTTTTTACATTTCAAGATGGTTCCACAATGGAGGAACCTTTGGCAGGCAATATGGTACTGGCTAAAAACTATATAGCCAATGAGTTAAAGCAACGTGGCCTAACAATTGAAAATGTATACAAATAAAAGCTGCCGAATGGTAGCTTTTTTTGTGTCAAAATAAACATTTTACAATCGATTCGCATGATTATCAAATGAGTATACTGCTAGTAAACAAAACAAAATCTCGGTTCAAATGTTAAGAAATTAACGAATGAGAAATTAGTCGGAATACTCAATTAAAAAATGTGAAATTTGTTTTTCTTTAATAATGTCTAAAAGTATGACATAATTTTCACAGATTAGCGGGAAAAATAACCCTATTCATTGGATCGAAATCGAATGATGACGAACGTGTCAATGTGAAAGAAAACTAGAGGTGAAAAAATGGAAAGATTACAAAAGGTCATTGCCTATGCAGGTGTTGCGTCAAGGCGCAAGGCAGAGCAATTGATTTTAGAAGGTAAAGTTAAAGTAAATGGTGTAGTGGTTCGTGAGTTAGGAACAAAGGTATCTAATTCCGATACAATTGAAGTAGAAGGTGTAAAACTAGAAAAAGAAGATAAGGTATATTTCTTACTTTACAAACCACGTGGAACAATTTCTGCAGTTACAGATGATAAAGGACGCAAAACTGTCACAGATTTATTTCATCATATTCCGCAACGTATTTTCCCAGTTGGTCGTCTTGATTATGATACATCTGGATTATTGCTATTAACAAATGATGGAGAATTTTCCTATATGTTGACACATCCGAAATTTAAAATTGACAAAACATATATCGCTCGTGTCAAAGGAGTGCCAACAATTGAAGGGCTTAAAAAGCTTCAACGAGGGATCAAATTAGAGGATGGAAAGACAGCACCTGCTAAGGTAAGTATGACATCTTTCGATGAAAAAGCGGGCAAAGCTATTTGTGAAATTACGATTCATGAAGGGCGCAATCGCCAAGTTCGTCGTATGTTTGAAGCGATTGGAACACCTGTTGTTAAATTAAAACGCGAACGCTTTGCTTTTTTAGATTTATTTGGTCTTGCTCCAGGAGAATACCGTGAATTATCAAAGCATGAAGTAAAGCAACTACGTGTGTTAGCAGAAACAGGAAAGCTTGATTAATGCAATGTTGCCAGAAGAAAGTGTGGATACCAATAGAGGTATTTGGATGTTTACACTTTCTTTGTGGTGAAATCGTTCATAAATCATTCATAATTAATAGCTAAGTGTTTTTGTATCATTTTGCTATAATAGGTGAGAATAGTACACCTAGTAGCAGTTTGTTCAAAAAAGCTGTAACACATTTAATCCGGTATTGTTGACGTCAATGTGAAAGAAGCTTTTACATATTTATAGACGTATAGAGAGTGAAAAAGTTCTATTTGTTTCTTCAATATGTAAAAGCAACGCAAGCCGTAATTGATAGGGGGTTTATTAACTTGGAGAAAAAGAAAAAACGTCTTGTACTGCGAACTGTCATTTTAGCTGTGTTAGCGTTGGCAATCGGGTACACAGTATATGGAACAGCAACAAAGGAAAAAGTAGAGTTAGTAGCAGTAGGCTCTGAGGCACCTGACTTCACGTTAGTAGATTTAAACGGTGAAAAACATAAATTGTCGGATTATAAAGGACAAGGGGTATTTTTAAATTTCTGGGGAACTTGGTGTAAGCC
>NZ_DJAU01000014.1:0-43868 GCF_002429725.1 Lysinibacillus sp. UBA5994
TTTTTCCCCTGATGAAGCAGTAAAAGTAGCGAAGGAACTTGGCTCAAACGTAACAGTAGTCAAGGCGCAAATCCATGCAGGTGGACGCGGTAAAGCAGGCGGTGTCAAAATCGCTAAAAACCTTGACGAGGTGCGCACATACGCAAAAGAGTTATTAGGAAAAATTTTAGTGACTCATCAAACAGGTCCAGAAGGAAAAGAAGTAAAACGTTTGTATATTGAAGAGGGTTCTGATATCCAAAAAGAATACTATTTAAGTCTAGTATTAGACCGTGCTACATCTCGTGTGACAGTGATGGGATCTGAAGAAGGCGGTATGGATATTGAAGAAGTAGCAGAAACAAATCCAGAAAAAATCTTCAAAGAAGTTGTAGATCCTGTAGTTGGATTAACAAGCTTCCAAGCACGTCGTATGGCGTTTAATATGAATATTCCAGCAAACCTTGTAGGGAAAGCTGTTAAATTAATGTTAGGCTTATATCAAGCATTTATCGACAAAGATGCATCAATTGTAGAAATTAATCCACTTGTTGTAACTGGACAAGGCGAAGTAGTAGCATTAGATGCTAAATTCAATTTTGATGCCAATGCATTATATCGACATAAGGATATTGTCGAATTACGCGATTTTGACGAAGAAGATGCAAAAGAAATCGAAGCTTCGAAATATGACCTAAGCTATATTTCATTAGATGGAAATATTGGCTGTATGGTTAACGGTGCTGGTCTTGCAATGGCAACGATGGATACAATTAGTTATTATGGCGGAAGCCCTGCTAACTTCCTAGATGTAGGGGGCGGTGCAACAGCTGAAAAAGTAACAGAGGCTTTCAAAATTATCCTTTCTGATCCAAACGTAAAAGGCATTTTCGTAAACATCTTTGGTGGAATTATGAAGTGTAACATTATTGCTGAGGGTGTTGTAACGGCTGCTAAAGAGATTGGTTTAGCTGTGCCATTAGTTGTACGCTTAGAAGGTACAAATGTTGAACTTGGAAAAGAAATTTTAAATGCATCTGGTTTAAACATCGTTGCAGCTGATTCAATGGCTGACGGTGCACAAAAAATTGTGGGACTAGTAGGCTAAGGAAGGCAGGGAGAACAATGGCTGTATTTATTAACAAAGATACGAAGGTAATTGTACAAGGGATTACGGGCGAAACAGCTCTTTTCCATACGAAGCAAATGCTTGAGTATGGTACTAAAATCGTAGCAGGTGTAACACCAGGTAAAGGTGGACTTGAAATCGAAGGAGTTCCTGTTTTCAATACAGTAGCAGAAGCTGTAGCTGCAACAGGTGCTACAACTTCAGTTATCTATGTACCTGCACCATTTGCGGCAGATGCAATTTTAGAAGCTGTTGATGCTGAATTAGAATTAACAATCTGTATCACAGAGCATATTCCTGTCCTTGATATGGTTAAGGTTAAACGTTATATGGAAGGTAAAAACACTCGACTAGTAGGTCCAAACTGTCCAGGTGTTATAACAGCTGATGAATGTAAAATTGGTATCATGCCTGGTTATATTCATACAAAAGGCCATGTAGGAGTTGTTTCTCGTTCTGGTACATTAACATATGAAGCAGTACACCAATTAACACAAGCTGGAATTGGTCAAACAACTGCAGTAGGTATTGGTGGAGACCCTGTCAACGGTACAAACTTCATTGATGTGCTTGAAGCCTTTAATAATGATCCAGAAACATACGCAGTTGTTATGATTGGTGAAATCGGTGGTACAGCTGAGGAAGAAGCAGCGGCATGGATTAAGGCAAATATGACAAAACCTGTTGTAGGCTTTATTGGTGGACAAACTGCACCTCCTGGCAAACGTATGGGTCACGCTGGTGCTATCATTTCTGGTGGTAAAGGAACAGCAGCGGAGAAAATTAAAGCAATGAACGAAGCTGGTATTGAAGTTGCAGAAACACCTTCTGTAATTGGTGAAACATTAATTAAAGTAATTAAAGAAAAAGGGCTATACGAAAAGTGTAAAACCCATTAAAATGGAAGATGTAGCCATTACGGCTACATCTTTTTCATTATTTATACACTGTTTATCATACTTCATTCAACAATTACCTACTTACTTATGAAGAAATCAACAATTTTGTGGCAGATGTTATAAATAATAATGCAATGTTGTGTTGAAAATTATCATGCGGTCATTTAATTTCTTCTATTATAAAAGGAGGTTTATTGAATGATTCTCGCAGTAGATACGCAGAGATTACTAGCCTTACATTATGTGTACCCATTACCACTACAGAAACTTCAGCAATTGTTGTCCCCTGTGAATATTTTAAGCTCTTTTGAAGACATTCATTATGACGACCTCGCAAAAGTTTTACAAATATCGGCACAAAAAGCACATCAACTTTCTCAGCTCTTTCGACAAATTATGACAACACCACTTGAAGAGGCCTATGCACGGGCTAATATATTCCCCATCCCATTTTATCATCCCTATTTCCCGGCGCAATTATTTGAAATATCAAGTCCACCTACTGTATTGTATGTGAAAGGTCAATATTCCCTGTTAACAAACAAAAAACAGATAGCTATTATAGGCTCTAGGAAGGCGACAGCGTATTCAAAAAGAGCGATAGACTTAATTGTCCCGCCGCTTATTCAACGTGATTATACGGTTGTTAGTGGGCTTGCAAGAGGTGCAGATACAATGGCACATAGGGCGACTATCGATATGGGCGGTCATACAATAGCTGTGCTTGGACATGGTTTTAATTATCTCTATCCATCAGAAAACCGCATTCTTGCTACGCAAATGGCAGAGCACCAGTTATTAATGACAGAATATCCTCCTTATATGAAGCCTGAAAAATGGCATTTCCCAATGCGTAACCGAATCATTAGTGGTTTATCTCAAGCATTAGTTGTGACAGAAGCGGCATTAAAAAGTGGCACGCTTATTACAACAGAGCTTGCATTAGAGCAAGGAAAAGATGTGTTTGTGGTGCCAGGACCTATAGACGCAACGCAATCAAAAGGGACAAATCAATTGCTTTTTGAAGGAGCAATTCCCATAGTGAATGGTCATCAAATCATTGAAACATTAGACCTCTTTTCTAACAAAAATTGAAAAAAAGTTGCATTATCTTAAAATCTGTTATACATTTTGCAACAGGTAACTTAAAAAATTAGTAATAGACCTCGCTAAGGGGGAGACATAGATGGCGGATTATTTAGTGATTGTAGAATCACCAGCAAAAGCAAAAACAATTGAACGGTATTTAGGAAAGAAATATAAAGTGAAAGCGTCGGTTGGACACGTACGGGATCTTCCACGTAGTCAGATGGGCGTTAGCGCGGAAAATAATTTCGAGCCTAAATATATTACGATACGTGGTAAAGGACCTGTGTTACAGGAATTAAAGTCTGCTGCTAAAAAAGTAAAGAAAGTTTATCTAGCGGCCGATCCAGACCGCGAGGGAGAAGCGATTGCTTGGCACCTTGCGACTGCATTAAATATTGATATTCACTCAGATTGTCGTGTTGTATTTAATGAAATTACTAAAGATGCAATTATAGAGTCTTTTAAAAACCCACGTCCAATTAACATGGATTTAGTAGATGCGCAGCAAACAAGACGTATATTGGATCGACTTGTTGGCTATAACATTAGCCCAATTCTATGGAAAAAGGTAAAAAAAGGTTTATCAGCGGGTCGGGTACAATCTGTAGCACTACGCATGATCATTGATCGTGAAAATGAAATTAAAAACTTCCAACCTGAAGAATATTGGACAATTGAAGGAACGTTTGAAAAGGGAAAAAAATCATTTGATGCCCTTTACTATGGAAATGGTAAAGACAAAATAAAATTAACAAATGAAGCACAAGTAAAGGCAATCTTAAAAGATGTTAAAGGAACAAACTTTGATGTTGTCAATGTAACGAAAAAGGAACGTAAGCGTAATGCTGCACCAGCCTTTACAACATCATCTTTACAGCAAGAAGCTGCACGAAAATTAAATTTCCGTGCTAAGAAGACCATGATGCTAGCTCAGCAATTATACGAAGGTATAGATATTGGAAAAAAAGAGGGGACAGTCGGGTTAATTACTTATATGCGTACCGATTCCACACGTATTTCTGATACGGCAAAAGCAGAAGCGGTTACGTACATTGAGGGTAAATATGGAAAAGAATACATTGCAACAGAAATAAAACAAACAAAGAAAGCTTCAAATGCACAGGATGCGCACGAAGCAATACGTCCAACAAGTACAATGCGGACACCAGATGAATTAAAGGCGGTACTTAGCCGTGATCAGTTACGCTTATATCGCTTAATTTGGGAGCGCTTTATTGCGAGTCAAATGGCACCGGCAGTACTTGATACTGTAGCTGTAGATCTTCAAAATGGTGATGTTTTATTCCGTGCAAATGGCTCTCAAGTTAAATTCGCAGGCTTTATGAAACTATATATTGAAGGTACTGATGATCAAACTGAAGAGACGACAAAACTTTTACCTGAGATGGAAATTGGTGATCAAGTAAAATCGCTTGAAATCGAGCCTAAACAACATTTTACACAGCCACCACCACGTTATTCTGAGGCGCGACTTGTTAAAACAATGGAAGAACTAGGAATTGGGCGCCCGTCCACATATGCACCGACCCTCGATACAATTCAGCGCCGTGGCTATGTTGTATTAGATGCTAAACGCTTTATGCCAACAGAGCTAGGAGAGATCGTACACCAACTCGTACTAGAATTTTTCCCAGATATCATAAACATCGAATTCACAGCACAAATGGAACAAGATTTAGATGATATTGAAGAAGGCAATCGACAATGGAAAAAAGTTGTGGAGGAATTTTACAAAGACTTTGAAGTCCATGTAAAACATGCGGATGAAGCTATGGAAAAGGTTGTCATTAAAGATGAGCCTGCAGGAGAAGACTGTGAGCTTTGTGGATCTCCAATGGTCTTTAAGCTTGGACGATATGGCAAATTTATGGCTTGTTCTAATTTCCCGGATTGTAGAAATACAAAAGCGATTATGAAGCCTATTGGTGTGAAATGTCCTTCCTGTGAAACGGGCGAAATTGTGGAGCGAAAAAGTAAAACAAAGCGTCTATTCTATGGTTGCAATCAGTATCCTGAATGTGAATTTGTCTCATGGGACAAGCCGATTAATAGACCATGTCCAAAATGTAGTGCATTATTAGTAGAGAAAAAGATAAAAAAAGGTGTGCAAATTCAATGTACGAAGTGTGACTATGAAGAAGCACCAACTCAATGATAGGAAGATGGTAAGAAACATGACTGAACAAGTAGTAAATGTAATTGGAGCAGGGCTGGCAGGTAGTGAGGCAGCTTGGCAAATTGCTAAGCGGGGTATAAAAGTTAAACTTTATGAAATGCGTCCAGTAAAGCAGACACCAGCGCACCATACTGATAAATTTGCTGAGCTTGTTTGTTCTAATTCATTGCGGGCAAACGGGTTAACAAATGCTGTAGGCGTTATAAAAGAAGAAATGCGTATGTTAGATTCTGTTATCTTAAAGGCAGCAGACCAATGTTCAGTACCTGCTGGAGGTGCCTTAGCAGTAGATCGTCACGAATTTGCAGGGTATGTAACAGAAACTGTGAAAAACCATCCACTTGTGGAGGTTATTCATGAAGAAGTCACAGAAATTCCAGAAGGTATTACAGTTATTGCAACAGGACCATTAACTTCAAAAGCTTTAGCTGAAAAAATTCAAGGTTTAACGGGTTTAGATTATTTATACTTTTACGATGCAGCAGCACCTATTATCGAAAAAGATAGTATTGATATGAATAAAGTTTATTTAAAATCTCGTTATGATAAAGGGGAAGCGGCTTATTTAAACTGTCCTATGACAAAGGAAGAATTCGATCGTTTCCGCCAAGCATTAATCGAAGCTGAAGTTGTACCATTGAAGGAATTTGAAAAAGAAATTTACTTTGAAGGTTGTATGCCAATTGAAGTCATGGCAGCTCGTGGAGAGAAAACTATGTTATTTGGTCCGATGAAGCCAGTGGGTCTTGAGGATCCTAAAACAGGAAAACGTCCATATGCAGTTGTTCAACTTCGTCAAGACGATGCAGCAGGCACGCTTTACAACATTGTAGGCTTCCAAACGCATTTAAAATGGGGGCCACAAAAGGAAGTGCTACAGCTCATTCCTGGGTTAGAGAATGTAGAAATTGTTCGCTATGGCGTCATGCACAGAAATACCTTCATCAATTCACCGAAAGTTTTAGAAAAAACATATCAACTTCGTGAGCAAAAGAATATTTTCTTTGCAGGTCAGATGACTGGTGTTGAAGGCTATGTTGAATCAGCAGGTAGTGGATTAATTGCAGGAATAAATGCAGCTCGTTTAGCCTTAGGACAAGAGCCGATTATTTTCCCATTCGAAACGGCATTAGGAAGCATGGCGCGTTATATAACAGAAGCACAGTCGAAAAACTTCCAGCCTATGAATGTAAACTTCGGCATCTTCCCTGACTTACCACCTGGTCGTCGTTCTAAGCCAGAGCGTGCGGAAATGCATGCAACACGCGCAATAAGCACAATTCGAAATTTTGTGAATTCACAAACAATTTAATTGCCAAAAGCCTCTAAAAGTTGTTATACTCTTAGAGGCTTTTTCTTTTTGTAGACAAAATGCTTAATTAGACGTATTTTATTATTTTGTATGGAGTTTTTCTCAAAATATAACTATTTACACTTGCTATATTATGAAGATAGGTTTAGTGTCAATATGTATGTTTATTAATGATAAGGAAAACGATACAAACTTGTAAGAGATGACAAAGGATTGTATATCCGTTATATTACAAGTGTCAGTCATTTAAGAAAATTATTAATAAATTATTGGTGGTGAATCTTTCTGTGTTAGTTTCGTCCCAAGATGCACTCGAACAGTTCATGCTTTACATCCAAGTTGAAAAGAACTTCTCTGTTCATACAGTGCGAGAATATGAATCAGACCTGCTAGATTTTTTAACCTTTTTACAAACGGAGGGAATGGATGATTTAGCAAGTGTTGAATATATACATGCACGTCTTTATGTAACAAAGTTGTACGATGAGAAAAGGGCAAGGGCTTCTATTTCAAGGAAAATTTCCTCAATACGCTCCTTTTTTCGCTTTCTAAATAGACAGTACGGATTAGATGACGGAGCCTTTCGTTCGCTTTATCATCCGAAAAAAGAATCACGTTTACCTAATTTTTTCTACGAAGAGGAATTGAAACAGTTATTTGATGCGAATACTGGTGATGATTTGAAATCATTAAGAAATATAGCTATATTAGAGCTGTTATATGCAACAGGTATTCGTGTGAGTGAACTGACTTCAATTCAAGTAGAGGATGTAGATTTTCATTATTCGATTATACGAGTAATGGGCAAAGGTCGAAAAGAACGAATCATTCCATTTGGTCAATTTGCGAGTTTAGCAATGCAGGACTACATAGAGCAAGCTCGTCCACGATTGATGAAAAAAACGAATCATCTGCAGTTGTTTGTCAATATGCGTGGTGGGGAACTTACTCCTAGAGGGGTACGTCATATTTTAAACGAAATGATTGATAAGGCCTCACTCCATACGAAAATTTACCCACACATGCTTCGCCATACTTTTGCTACTCATTTATTGAATAATGGCGCAGATTTACGGACGGTGCAGGAGTTATTAGGTCACTCACATTTATCTTCTACACAAGTTTACACACATGTAACAAAAGAGCATCTTCGTCAAACATATATGAATGCTCATCCAAGGGCATAATAGAGCTAAGGAGGAAGGCAGATGGGACAAATTCATGCAACAACGATATTTGCGGTTCATCATAACGGAGGCTGTGCTATGGCTGGTGATGGTCAAGTAACATTGGGAAATGCAGTTGTGATGAAGGGTACAGCAAGGAAGGTCAGACGTCTGTTTAATGGGCAGGTCCTCGCTGGTTTTGCAGGTTCAGTTGCTGATGCCTTTACACTTTTTGAAATGTTTGAAGGCAAATTAAATGAGTATAACGGTAATTTGCAACGGGCAGCCGTTGAGGTAGCGAAGCAATGGCGTGGTGATAAAATGCTGCGCCAGCTAGAAGCAATGCTACTAGTAATGGATAAAACGACTTTATTACTCGTTTCGGGTACAGGAGAAGTGATTGAACCTGATGATGGCATTTTGGCCATTGGCTCTGGAGGCAATTATGCATTGTCTGCGGGTAGAGCATTAAAAAAATATGCAGGTGAAACAATGACTGCTCGTGAAATAGCTGAAGCGGCATTAGAAACAGCTGCTGAAATCTGTGTATTTACAAATCATAATATTATCGTGGAGGCGCTGAACTAATGACACAAAAAAATTTAACGCCAAGACAAATTACTGAGCATTTAGATCGTTACATTGTTGGGCAGAATGAAGCTAAGCGAGCAGTAGCTATTGCGTTACGAAACCGCTATCGTCGTTCGTTGTTAAATGAAGATATGAAGGCTGAAGTTATTCCAAAAAATATTTTGATGATTGGGCCAACTGGTGTCGGCAAAACAGAAATAGCCAGAAGGATTGCAAAGCTTACCAATGCACCTTTTGTAAAAGTTGAAGCGACAAAGTTTACCGAAGTAGGCTATGTGGGTAGAGATGTTGAATCAATGGTCCGTGACTTGGTAGAAGCTTCTCACCGTCTAGTTAAAGAAGAAATGATGGAGTCTGTCAAGGAACAAGCAGAAGAATTAGCAAATGAAGCAATCGTGAAACTTTTGGTGCCTTCTTTACGTAAAAAACAGGCGATGCAAAATCCGTTTGAAATGCTATTTGGTGGGAAAGAACAACCAACAAATGATGATTCATCAGCAGATGATGGAGAAGTTCGCTCGAAGCGTGCTCAAATTGCCATTGATTTACGCAATGGTAAGTTAGAAAATGAGTGGGTTACTGTAGAGGTAACAGAACAAAATCCATCCATTTTTGATGCGTTACAAGGAACTGGGATGGATATGTCTGCGAATAGTGGTATGCAGGATATGCTCTCTAGTTTAATGCCTAAAAAACAGAAAAAACGCCGTGTGCAAGTAAAAGACGCGCGTCGTATTTTAACAATAGAAGAAGCAAATAAGCTGATAGATGCTGATGAAGTAGCACAGGAAGCCATTAATAGAGCTGAGCAAACAGGTATCATTTTTATTGACGAAATCGATAAAATTGCTAGTAAAGAAGGAAATACTTCGGCGAATGTCTCCCGTGAAGGAGTTCAACGTGACATTTTACCAATTGTAGAAGGTTCTACGGTTACTACAAAGTATGGTGCAGTGAAAACGGATTATATGCTGTTTGTTGCTGCTGGGGCATTTCATATGTCAAAACCATCAGACCTAATTCCCGAGTTACAAGGCCGTTTCCCAATTCGAGTAGAGCTAGAAAAATTAACAAAACAGGATTTTGTTCGTATTTTACAAGAACCAGATCAATCATTAATTTTGCAATATAAAGCACTTTTAGAGACAGAAGGCGTAGAAATTCATTTCACGACAGATGCTATTGAACGAATTGCTGAGATAGCAACTGAAGTGAATCAGGAAACAGACAATATCGGAGCTCGTCGTTTACACACGATATTAGAACGTTTACTGGAAGAACTATCGTTTGAGGCATCTGAAATTGCGCCTGCCAGTATCCCAATCAATGCGGCGTATGTGGATCAAAAACTTGCGGGAATAGTAAAAAACAAAGATTTGTCACAGTTTATACTGTAAGATAAAGCTGATTAGTATCATTCAATAATAAAAACCTTTAGAATATTTAGTAAATACTCTTCGGATTATTTATAGGAGGAACATATAATGAATTTATTAGAAAAAACACGTAAAATTAACTCGATGCTTCAAGCTTCTGCTGGTAAGCCAGTAAACTTTAAGGAAATGGCCGATACATTAGGCGATATTATCGATAGTAATGTCTATATTTTAAGTCGTAAAGGTAAATTATTAGGTATTTCAATTCACCAACAAATTGAAAATGAACGTATGAAAAAAATGTTCGAAGAGAGACAGTTCCCAGAAGAATATACACATAGCTTATTTACGATCTCTGAAACATCATCAAATTTAGATATTAATAATGAACATACTGCTTTCCCGGTAGAAAATAAAGATTTATTCCAAAATGCTTTAACAACAATTGTACCAATCGTTGGTGGTGGTGAGCGTTTAGGAACATTAATCCTTGCTCGTTTATCTTCACAATTTGAAGATGATGATCTAATTTTAGCTGAGTATGGTGCAACAGTGGTTGGTATGGAAATTTTACGTGAAAAGTCGGAAGAAATTGAAGAAGAAGCTCGTAGCAAAGCTGTCGTGCAAATGGCTATTAATTCACTTTCGTACAGTGAGTTAGAGGCAATTGAACACATTTTCGAAGAACTTGATGGTAATGAAGGCTTACTAGTTGCTTCTAAAATTGCTGATCGAGTGGGTATTACACGCTCGGTGATCGTAAATGCATTACGTAAACTTGAATCAGCAGGTGTCATTGAATCTCGTTCTTTAGGTATGAAAGGTACTTATATTAAAGTACTAAACGATAAATTCTTAAATGCTTTAGCAGAAATTAAAATGAAATAAATACTTCTTTTAATAAGCTAATGAAAGCGTCTATGGTAAGCATAGACGCTTTTTATGTTGTTGAAAAAGATAATATTGAAAAAGACCTTTTAGAAAGGTGAGGGGTGCTTTAGGTTTCGTCATCGTCCAATCCAGAGGAGCGTACAATGAATCCGTTAGTCGAACATGAGGAAAAGTGACTTTTCAGACTAGTGATTGTAATTTTTGCTTTTAATGTAGAACGGTGGAGTAGAAGGCTAATTGATTCCCATGTGAGAAAGGGGAGACCTTAAACAGAGCGGTAGTTTTGTACTTTAAACTGAGTGAGAGAGAAGTATAGTGGCAAGCAGGTAGTGTGGAATGAAAGCCGTTTTCATCTTTCATAAAATGTATTGTTTTTCAAAACAATGATGGTGTCTATGGTAAATATAGACGCTTTTTTGTGTATTTTCGAAATTTTAGGGCATTTGTTTTTTTAGAGAATTAATATAAAAACATGGATTTCGTTGCTTTTATCCTAAAAATGTTCGATAATTTGTCACTACAATTAGCATATAAAAAATGCTGATATGTTACTTTTGAATAATGGTGAATAAACTTATAGTCACTGTATAAAAAATACTCCCATAGTGATTAAACTAGTAAAAAGGGACCTTTATTTAAAAGGATTAAAAAAGGCGATAAACCTCATAAAAAGGCATTTTTCACAATAAAATCGTAAACACTGTCGAAATGGTGTAAAATAACTAGATGATTATCAATCTTTACTGAAGCCTAGAGACGCAAAGGATGGGGAAGTTTTGTCATGGTTGAGAGGGAGAAAAAATAGGGCGTATAGACTATTAAAAAGTGACAAAAGACAATAGACACTAGGTAGCATCTTAATTACAATTGTATTATTGGATAAATTAACAAGTACATAGATTTTAAATAAAATGAGGTGAACAGTTTTGAATTTATTTGGAGGAACTATTAGTAGCTTGGAAAATGGACTTTCCTATGCCACTTTAAATCATAAAACAATCGCAAATAATATCGCGAATGTCGATACACCTAATTATAAGGCGAAAAATGTTAGTTTTAAGGATATGTTGGAAGAGCAGAAGAGCATAGCTATTTCTGCATACCGCACTGATAATAGACATTATGATTTCACGTTTCGACAATCTACACCAGGTGTCAATATTGTTGAGAACTTGCGATATAGAAACAATGGCAATGCTGTAGATATGGATGCTGAACAAGCGAAATTAGCAGAGAATCAAATTTATTATAATGCTCTAATCGATCGTGTTAATGGGAAATTAAACACATTGAATACTGTTATTAAAGGAGGTAAGTAATAGATGTCTATTTTTCATGGGATGAATACCACTGCCTCCGCATTAACAGCGCAACGTTTACGTATGGACGTTATTTCTTCTAATATGGCTAACATGGATACAACTCGCGCTCGTCAAGTGAATGGGGAATGGGAACCATATCGACGTAAGTCCGTGACGCTGTCAGCTCAAGAAGGACAATTTTCTAATTTTTTGAATATAGCACTAGGTAAAAATGCAAAAAGTGGTGTTGGTAATGGTGTGAAAATTACTCGAATCTCAGAAGATCAAGAAACACCTTTCAAACTTGTATATGACCCAACTCATCCAGATGCGAATGCAGATGGTTATGTAAACATGCCTAACGTCGATCCATTAAAAGAAATGGTTGATTTAATGTCGGCTACTCGTTCTTATGAGGCGAATATAACTGTATTTAATGCGAATAAATCCATGCTTACAAAGGCTTTAGAGATTGGTAAATAAATTTAAGTAGAAAGGAAGATACATACATGGCCATTTCGTCCATTTCGCTAATGACACCTACTCAGGTTGTAAATAACACGAATAAACTGAATGCTACACCTTATGAAGCGCAACAAAGCTTCGCGAACTCGTTAAAAGAAGCAATTGCAAAAGTAAATGATCAACAAATAACTTCTGATAAATTTACTCAGAAGCTAATTAAAGGTGAAGATGTGGAGTTGCATGAAGTGATGATTGCTTCGCAAAAGGCAAGCATTACCCTAAACGCAACAATTGAAGTTCGCAATAAGGTGATTGAAGCTTACCAAGAAATAATGCGCATGAGTGTTTAATTTTATTGTAAAGATAAGAAACCTCTTTTCAATATAAATTAACAACCACAAATCAGAGTGGCTCATTATGTTCGCAAATTATTGATGGCTAGGTTATTCACTATAACCGGAGGATTCATAATGAATGAACGATTGACAAAAATAAAAAACGACACCAGTCAATTTTGGACAAGTCGAAGTAAAAAGCAAAAAATAGTTATGATTGGCTCCGTGGTAGTTGTAATCGCACTAGCAGCAATTGTGACATTTTTTGCTTCCAAAACTACATATGTTCCACTTTATAAAGATTTATCAACACGGGAAATTGGACAGGTAAAGGAAGCGCTAGATTCCCAAGGTGTGACCTATCAAATTGCTCCAGGTGGAACATCTATTTTAGTGCCAGAAGAGCAAGTTGACTCCTTATTAGTGCAATTAGCTTCAGAGGGATATCCACAAACAGGATCAATCGATTACTCATTTGCTAATAGTTCAGGATTTGGTATGACTGATAATGAATTTAACCTATTAAAAAAAGCAGCTACTGAAACTGAAATTGCTAAACTTTTCAAAAATCTGGAAGGTGTAAAAGATGCAAAAGTTATGATTACTGTTCCTGAGGAAGGTGTATTCGTAACGGATGTTCAAGGAGAGGCAACAGCATCTATCGTTTTAAATACTGATCCTGGCTATAAATTTACGGAACAGCAAATAACTACAATGTACAATTTAGTGTCAAAAAGTATTCCGAATTTAAAGACTGAAAATATAGTGATCTCTAACCAATTTTCAGAGTACTTTGATCTGAATGCAGCAACAGCTGATGGTACTTCCACAACAACAGCTGAAGGCCAATTACAAATGAAGAAATTGGTAGAACGAGATTTACAACGTCAAGTACAAAATATGCTTGGAACGTTGATGGGACAAGATAAAGTAATGGTTTCTGTCACAACGGATATTGATTTCAAGAAAGAAAATCGTGAAGAAAATCTTGTGACACCTGTTGATGAAGAAAATATGGAAGGTATTGCCATAAGTGCTCAGCGAATTACAGAGCAATATTCTGGTACAGGAGCAGCTGCCGCTGCTGGAACACCTGAAGCTGAAACAACTACTGATAACTTCACAACTTATAATGAAGGTACAGCAGGAAATGGTGATTACGAACGTACGGAAGAAACGATTAATAATGATGTGAACCGTATACGTAAGGATATTCAAGAAGCTCCTTATAAAATTCAGGATATTGGTATTCAAGTAATTGTTGAACCACCGACAGCAACTGACGCAGCGTCATTACCAGACGGTGTTCGAGAAGATATTGAGAAAATTTTAAGTACAATTGTACGTACAACAATTTCCAAAGACGTAGCAGCAGAACTTACTCAAGAGCAGATCGATGAAAAAGTGGCGGTATCTGTACAACCATTATACGGTAAGGCAACAGAGGTAGCTGATGAAAAACCAATCATTCCATGGTGGGTTTGGGTTATCGGAGGTATTTTGTTAGCTGTTATCTTATTACTAGCATTCTTCATTATCCGTTCACGTAAACGTGCGAAGGAAGAGGAAGAGTTAAGTATCCTAGAAGAACAAGAAGAATTAATGGTTGAAGATATTAATGAAGAAATTGAAACGGAAGCTACAATGCGTCGTAAGCAGCTAGAAAAAATGGCCAAAGAAAAGCCAGACGATTTTGCAAAGTTACTGCGTAGTTGGATTGCTGAAGACTAACTAGGAGGTTCGGCTGTGTCCAAGAAAGATAAAGAATTAACCGGAAAACAAAAGGCCGCTCTCTTGTTAATTTCATTAGGGCCTGAAGTTTCAGCTTCTGTCTATAAGCACTTAACAGAGGAAGAAATTGAACGTTTAACATTAGAAATTTCAAGTGTTAAAAAAGTAGAATCAAATGTAAAAGAAGAGATTATTGAAGAATTTCACAATATTGCACTCGCGCAGGACTATATCACACAAGGTGGTATTGGCTATGCAAAAACAGTATTAGAAAAAGCACTTGGCGTAGAACAAGCACAAACAATCATTAATCGACTAACATCTTCATTACAAGTACGCCCGTTTGATTTTGCTAGAAGAGCTGATCCAGCGCAAATTTTTAACTTTATCCAAAATGAACATCCTCAAACAATTGCCCTAATCCTCTCTTATTTAGAGGCAGGGCAAGCGGGGGTTATTTTATCTTCTTTACCACAGGAAGTACAAGCTGACATTGCTAAACGTATAGCGGTCATGGAATCGACTTCACCAGAAGTGATTAGCGAAATTGAATCTGTGTTAGAACGTAAATTATCATCAACCGTTACGCAGGATTATACAGAAACTGGTGGTATTGATGCAGTTGTTGAAGTTTTAAATGGAGTAGATCGACAAACAGAAAAAACAATACTCGATGCACTGGAAATACAAGACCCAGAACTTGCAGAGGAAATCAAAAAACGTATGTTTGTGTTCGAGGATATTGTTACACTCGACAATCGTTCCATTCAGCGTGTTATTCGTGATTGTGAAAACGAAGACTTACTGCTTTCAATGAAGGTATCAAGTGAAGAGGTAAAAGATATTATATTCCGCAATATGTCACAACGTATGGCTGAAACATTTAAAGAAGAAATGGAAATTATGGGACCTGTACGTTTACGTGACGTAGAGGAGGCACAATCTCGAATTGTTGCTGTTATTCGTCGTCTAGAGGATGCTGGAGAGATTATTATTGCTCGTGGTGGAGGAGATGACGTCATTGTCTAGAATCATCCGTTCTATTTACACTAAGTCTGATAGCGATAATGTCAAAGAAATACAAATCCGTGATATGTTTGAAGCGATGGAAGAATACCAAGAAGAAGGACCTCCTCAGCATCAATTAACGTTGGATGAAGTCGTGGCAGAGCGAGATCGTTTACTTACTGAAGCTAGAACTGCTTTGCAAGCTGAACGAGAGATGTTTGAACAGGAAAAGCATAGGCACTTTCAAGAAATTGAACATTTAAAGCTAAATTGGGAGGAAGAGAGACCCAATCGTGTTCAAGAAGCTTATGATGAGGGATTTGGACAAGGCTATGAAGATGGTATGAATAAGGCCACTGAAGCAATGGCTCAGTCACTTCAAACAGCGAACGAAATAATGATGTTAGCGAAAGAAAATGCTCAAAAATATATTGAAGATCAAGAAGCGGTAATTTTAGAGTTAGGTTTAACTGCTGCAGAAAGAATTATTGGTACTTCGTTAGAACAGGATAACGAACTATTTGTATCGATTGTGCGTAGAGGGCTAAAAGAAGCAAGAGAAATGAAGGAAATTAAAATTTATGTTTCGCCAGCTTATTATGCTTTAATTACGACCAACCGAGATGAATTAGCAGAAATGTTCCCAATAGACGTACCATTAATGATTTTTGTTAATGAAGATTTGGATAATGAGACAGATTGCTATATTGAAACAAATCATGGAAGAATTATGGTTAGCATCGATGAGCAATTAAATGCTCTCAGATTAAAGTTACATGAAATATTAGAGAGTAAGGAATGATCTTGATGAAAGCGGCTCAATTAATTGAACAAATTCCGCATATCCCAACTTTTAAAAAGTTCGGTAGGGTTACTAGAGTTGTTGGCTTAATGATTGAGTCGCAAGGTCCAGATAGTTCTATAGGTGATGTCTGTAAAATTCATGTGGAAACTGTAAATCATGGTCACCAGATTATTTTAGCAGAGGTCGTTGGTTTTAAAGATGAAATAGTCGTCTTGATGCCTTTTACCTCCTTACGTGAAATATCTATTGGCTGCCTTGTTGAAGGAACGGGAGCTCCACTGGAAGTAAAAGTGGGTCCTGAGTTAATCGGCAAAGTATTGGATTCTATGGGGAATCCAATTGATGGCACTCTATTACCTAAAGGTCTCATGACAGTCCCTACAGAACAAGATCCACCAAACCCACTAACTCGTCCACCAATTAATGAAAGGCTTGAAGTGGGAGTCAAGGCTATTGACGGTATGCTAACAGTTGGAAATGGACAACGTGTTGGTATTTTCGCTGGTTCTGGGGTAGGTAAAAGTACTTTACTTGGTATGATCGCAAGAAATACACAAGCAGATTTGAATGTTATTGCGCTAATAGGTGAGCGTGGTCGTGAGGTTCGGGAATTCATCGAACGTGATTTGGGTGCTGAGGGCTTAAGTCGATCGATTGTTGTTGCAGCCACATCTGATCAACCAGCATTAATGCGGATTAAAGGGGCATTTACAGCTACAGCAATCGCCGAATATTTTAGAAATCGAGGCTTAAATGTCATGCTGATGATGGATTCCGTGACACGTGTGGCTATGGCACAACGTGAAATTGGACTTGCCACAGGAGAACCACCAGCACAAAAAGGTTATACGCCTTCTGTTTTTGCGATATTGCCTAAATTACTAGAACGTACAGGCACCAATGAGAAGGGTTCTATAACAGCATTTTATACTGTTTTAGTAGATGGTGACGATATGAATGAACCCATCGCGGATACTGTGCGAGGGATATTAGATGGTCATATTGTATTGGATCGAAATCTTGCCAACAAGGGGCAATATCCAGCCATAAATGTCTTGAAAAGTGTGAGTCGTTTGATGAATCATGTTGCAGAGCCAACTCATAAGAAAGCTGCTGAACGATTAAGAGAACTCTATTATACTTACGACAAATCAGAGGATTTGATCAATATTGGTGCTTATAAAAGAGGAACCTCTAAAGAAATTGATGAAGCAATTCAATATGAACCGCTCATTACTGCTTATCTTAAACAGGGTTACTTAGATAAAGTGACACTAGAACAAAGTGTCAATGAGTTAATAACATTATCGAACGGTGGTGCGAAATAGATGGTCAGTTATGTGTATCGTTTTGAAAAAGTGTTAACCATTCGCGAACAAGAAAAAAACGAAACCGAAATGGCTTATAAGGAATCTGTCCGTTCTTTTGAAGAAATAGCAACGAAATTATATGACTTGCTAAAAAAGAAAGAAGATTTAATTGCATTTCAGCAGGAGCGTTTAATGGTTGGTTCATCCATAGATGAAATCCATCATTATAGTCGTTTCATTGATAGTCTCGAAAAAACAATTGCAGATGTACAACAGAAAGTGATACAAGCTCGTGCAAAGATGAATTGGCACGAAGAAAAACTATTAGAAAAAAACTTGGAAGTACGTAAATTTGAAAAAATGAGAGAAAAGGATTTTAAGCATTTCCAACAAGAGCAAGATCGTATAGAAAGCCTTTTTTTAGATGAAATTTCATTACAAACGTATAACAAGAAAGAAATCAGGTGATTTCATGGCAAAGAAAGACAATCGATTAGCAACAGAGTTAGTAGAAGAGCAACCAAAGAAAAAATCTGGGAGCTTTCTTAAGTTTTTTACTTGGATTGTACTGCCGATTATGTTTGTAGTAGCGGTTTTGCTTGTTGTGGCAACTTTAATGAATACAAATGTCTTTGATTTAGGAAAAAAGGCAATTGGTAGTTTACCTTTTATTCCCTCTGAAGAACAACAAGCAAAGGATGCTGTCGTTAATAACGACTCTAAAATAGTGAGTTTACAGGCAGAGGTACAAGAAAAAGAAGCAGAGATTACCCAGCTTCAAAAAAAATTAGATTCAACAATAACTGAAAAAGAGAAGCTGCTGACAGAAAAGGAACAGCTTCAATTTGAAATTGAAAAACTAAATCGTGAACAAGATGATGTGAAGCGTGACTTTAACGATATTTTATCAACATTTGATAAGATGTCGCCGAAAGCTGCGGCACCTGTGTTAATCAATATGAGTGATACAGAAGCACTGCGGATTTTAACGAATTTAAAGCCAGATAAATTAGCAGCTATTTTAGAAAAAATGGATGCAAAAGATGCAGCAAAATATACGGAGCTTATGGCTAAACAGTAGAATAATTGAAAGGAGGTGAAAAATAGTGGATGTAGCAATGATGCAAATGATTAATAAAACAGTACCTACTAAAACTGCAGCAACAAAATCAACAACAGTTGGAAACGCTGAAGGAAAAATAGGCAGCACACCGAAGAAAGAAAATTTATCAAATTTTGGTTCTGTTTTTGGGCAAGTATTAACTTCTTCAAATGAAACAACTCAATCATCAAAAACGACTTCATCAAATGAACTTGGGGATTTACAAGCGTTATTAAATGCTGAATCAATGGAGGAAGTACTAGATTTACTGGGGATTTCTCACGATGATGGTTTATTATTGCTTCAATTTGGAGAAGACGGTAAGGCAGTGGCACTGGATGAAATGCTTCATTTAGAAAATATATTAAATGCATTAGGGATTGATGAAGAGCAGCTTCAAAAAATCGTCCAACAGCTACTAGGAGAAGAAAAGGAAGCAAGGGATGTTTGGGAGCTCTTAACTTTAGTAGATGCCCAAGCGCCGGTACTACAGGCGAATATAAGCACTGCTTTACAAGGCGAAGGTCAAGTGACACCAAAAGAGGCATCACAACTTCTTCAAGTGTTGAAATTAGCGCAATTGGTAGGACAAAAGACAGACTTAACAGCACCTCAAGAAGACCTGTTAACAACGGTGAGAAGCCTATTAACGACTTTACAAACGCAGGTAGAAACTTTGCAGGTAACAACAACTAAAACAACTGTTACATTGCCATTACAAGGCTTCCAGCAAGTTGTTCAGCAAGTCCAAATGACGAAACAAAGTGAAACAAATACAAATGACATGGTTACACCACAAACTGTACAAACGAAACCAGACACATTCCATGTAACGTTACCAACGGCTAAGCCTGCTCAATCCGAAGCTTTACTAAAAGAAATGCAAGCCATTATCAATCGAGCGCAGATTTCGAATGCTCAAGGCATTACACGCTTAACCATAAAATTGTATCCAGAAAATCTAGGGACAGTTCGTATTGAACTTGTACAAAATGATGGAGTTCTTACAGCCCGTATACTGGCTTCTACAGCCCATGGACGTGAATTGCTTGATAACCAAGCACACCAGCTAAAACAGGCTTTTGCTCAGCAAAATATACAAGTAGATCGTCTTGATATTGCACAATCTCTGCAAGATGCCGATCGTCAACAACGTGATCAAAGCTTCTTCAATAATTTCTTTAAACAACAGCAGGACGAAGAACAGGATCAAAAAAGTGATGATGAAGATGAAGGAATGTCCTTTAGTGACTATTTAATAAGTGAGGAGGTGTAACAATGGCAGATACTACTACGAAGGTGACAAATCCGGCTATAACTGATGATTTTTATTACTCAAATTATCAGAAGCCAGTGAAGCAAACAGGCAATAGTGAGCTTGGTAAGGATGCCTTTCTACAATTGTTAATTACACAATTACAGCATCAGGACCCAACAAATCCAATGGATGATCGAGAATTTATTTCTCAAATGGCGCAGTTCTCTTCTTTAGAGCAAATGCAAAATATGACAAAGGCAATGGAATCTTTACTAGCATCTCAGCAACAAACACAGATGATGAGTTATACAACTTTTATTGGCAAAGAAGTCAAATGGCATGAGATTACAGAGGAGAAAGATGAAAAAGGTAATCCTGTGGTTAATGAAGGAACAGGCGTCATTGAATCCCTTAAATTTGTAGATGGAAATGTTGTGTTCAAATTAGCTGATGGGAAAGAGATTGCTCCTGGTAATATATCTGGTATTTTAGGTGGAGCTAGCGATTCTAGTTCCAATGGCAATAATAATGTACCTGAATCTCCATTAGTGAAAGCTAGCCAATTGATTGGTAAAAATGTAACGTATAAAGACGGTGACCAAGAACTAAAAGGACGAATCGTCTCTGTTTCCAATAAAGATGGGGTCATTAATTATGTATTAGATAATGATAAAAGACTAACAGATAAAGATTTTACAGTGATTAGCGAATAAAGGTGGAGAAAAGTGATGGATAAATTTTCAATTCATCGTGTACCCTTGCATCCATCTATTCGCTCAACACAGCCTAAGCCAATTAATACACAACAATCGTTTAAGGCTCATTTACAGGAAGCTTCTAAACAAGAGCTAAAGGTGAGTAAGCATGCGAATGAACGTATTATTGAGCGTAAAATTAATATCACTGAACATGAATGGCAGGTTGTATCGGATAAGGTATTTGAAGCACACTCAAAAGGTGTCAAACAACCATTAGTCTTGATGGATCAAGCAGCTTTAATTGTCAGTGCTAAAAACGCTACTGTCATTACAGCAATGGATCGCACGGAAGCAAAACAGCAGTTATTTACAAATATTGATGGCACGATTGTGCTTTAAAGGCTGGACCTTCTTACGTAAGGAAGCCTTGGTGATGCTGAGTGATAGAAGCTCACCTATATAAAACGAAGGGAGAACGAAAACATATGTTACGTTCTATGTATTCAGGTATTTCAGGTCTTAAAAACTTCCAAACAAAGCTAGATGTGATTGGTAATAATATTGCCAACGTGAACACTTATGGCTTTAAAAAAGGGCGAGTAATTTTCAAAGATTTAATGTCGCAAACATCAGCGGGTGCTTCAGCTCCTTCAGGTACTATAGGAGGTATTAACCCAAAACAAGTTGGGTTAGGGGCAGAACTTGCATCTATCGATACTATTCATAATCCAGGATCACGACAATATACTGGACGCGGATTAGATTTAGCTATAGAGGGAGAAGGTTTCTTCATAGTAGGTGATTTAGTGTCAGGAACTGGTGAAGGAACTGGTGAAACGCCATTTACAAATACTCTCTATACACGTGCAGGGAATTTTTATATGGATGAACAAGGTTTTCTAGTTAATGCAGATGGTAAATATCTAATGGGGTCTGCGGCTGCTAACTCTGAAAATTTAGATTCAATGTCTACTGACTTCGATGCACCAGCGGAGTTGGATGAAGTAACAAGTGAGGATTTAAATGTTGATGGCACTTGGGGTTTACCAACAGCGGCCACAGAAAACAGTGGAGAATGGGGACGTATCCGTATTCCAACTGATGCAAAATCGATGAGTATTGCACCAGACGGTCAAGTTACTTTTGTTGATGCAAATGGAGACTTGAAATGGGGTGGTCAATTGGTAATGGCTAAATTCTCCAACGCAGGTGGTCTTGAGAAAGTTGGCGGTAATTACTATACAGTTTCAGCAAACTCTGGAGAACCCTATTTACAAGCAGGTGGTCAAGCAGGTTTAGGCAAACCGATAGCAGGTTCACTTGAAATGTCGAACGTAGACCTTTCAGAGGAATTTACTGAGATGATTGTGGCACAACGTGGTTTCCAAGCAAATACGCGTATCATCACAACATCTGATGAAATATTACAAGAACTAGTAAACTTAAAACGATAATAAAATAGTCCTTTCAAAACGGACGTTTTAACAAACATATTTTCATATGAGGGAGGGTCGGGCCGGCTCTCATGCTAGACCCGGCCCTAATTCATGATTGAACTAACACGTCTAAATGGCAAAGCATTTACATTAAATGCTTTATACATAGAAACAGTCGAATCATTTCCAGATACGACTATTACATTAACAACTGGAACAAAATTAATTGTTTTAGAGAGTGAAGATGAGGTGCGACAAAAGGTAACTGCCTTTTATAACAATATACAAATACTATCCAACCCGCATCTACGAGGTGAAGAAGATGAAGAATAATAAAATGCTAACAATGATTATTATTTTACTAGTAGCAGTCATTCTGATTGGGGTTATTTTGTTTGTATTGCTTACGCAATTTAATAAACCCACAGGAGCTGTTGAGCCGTCCATTGATGAGATTGTAGAGGCAACAGTGGAGATACCAGAGATCACGACAAATCTTGCAGATAAAAGAGTTGTTCGCTTGTCATTGAAAATTCAAACGACAAGCAAAGATGCTGCTGCAGAATTAACAAAGCGCGTTTTCCAAGTGCAAAATATCGCCATTCAAGAGCTTTCTGAAATGGAGCAAAAGGACTTAGAAGGTAAGCAAGGGAAACAGATTTTCCAAAAATCATTAAAAACAAGATTAAATGAGTTGATGCAAGAGGGAGAAGTCCAGGAAGTATATTTTACCTCCTTCATTACTCAATAAAACAGAAACTGCTTGAATTGGAGGTGGGCAAATGGCAGGAGATGTGTTATCTCAATCCGAGATAGATGCGCTGCTTTCCGCTATATCGACAGGGGAAATGTCAGCGGATGACATAAAAAAAGAGGACGAGGGACGTAAGGTTAAAGTTTATGATTTTAAACGAGCACTTCGATTCTCAAAAGATCAAATCCGAAGTTTGACCCGAATACATGAAAATTTCGCACGACTATTGACAACCTTTTTCTCTGCACAGCTTAGAAGCTATGTACAAATTACGGTTGCATCAGTAGACCAAATACCATTTGAAGAGTTTGTTCGTTCCATTCCAAATATGACACTCATTAATGTATTTGAAGTGCCACCATTAGATGGTAATATATTGATGGAAATTAATCCGAATATTGCCTATTCGATGTTAGATCGCCTAATGGGCGGTAGTGGGGCAAGTCATAGTAATGTAGATAACCTAACGGAAATAGAAACAAAAATTATGACAAACCTTTTTGAACGCTCATTCGACAATTTACGCGAAGCATGGGAGAATGTTGCGGAAATTGATCCTATATTAGTGGAACTTGAAGTAAATCCACAATTTTTACAAATGATTTCACCTAATGAAACGGTTGTCGTAATTTCATTAAATACGATAATTGGTGAGACAAGTGGGATGATTAATATTTGTATTCCGCATGTTGTATTGGAGCCAATTGTTCCAAATCTTTCGGTTCGCTATTGGATGCAAACCAATACGAAAGAGATGTCACCAGAGCAAACAAAAATGCTTGAAACACGTGTGAAACAAGCCCAATTACCACTCTCAGTTGAATTAGGATTAACGGACATCACTATTGAAGATTTCCTAACAATGCAAGTTGGGGATGTCATACAGTTAGATCAAAAAATTGAAGCGCCATTACTACTAAAAGTAGGTACATTGCCGAAGTTCACTGTTCAACCAGGTAAAAAGGGCAAAAAATTAGCAATCCAGATTATCGACCCTTTGAAAGGAGGAGACGAAGATGAGTGATGAAATGCTCTCCCAAGAAGAAATTGAAGCGCTATTAAGGGGCGAGACGTTGGGAGATAAAAACAACGACACTGATGCTTCAACAAATGAAGAAATAAATGAGATACGAGTGGAGGATTACCTTGATTCGTTTGCACAAGATGCATTAGGAGAGGTAGGCAATATATCCTTTGGTAGCTCTGCCACAGCTCTTTCAGCGTTATTGGGTCAAAAAGTAGATATTACAACTCCAAGTATTTCGATGATTAATCGTAATAAATTAGAAGAGGAATTTCCTCATCCATATGTAGCTGTACAAGTTGAATATACAATTGGTTTAACAGGTATGAATTTACTTGTTATTAAACAATCTGATGCAGCAATTATCGCAGATTTAATGTTAGGTGGCGATGGATTAAATCCGAAGCCAGACTTAGGTGAAATTCAGCTAAGTGCTGTTCAAGAGGCTATGAATCAAATGATGGGCTCAGCTGCTACATCTATGTCGACGGTCTTCAACAAAAAAGTAGATATTTCTCCACCGACAATTGATTTAATGAACATCTCGCAAGATGAAGGTCGAGAAAATATTCCAGAAGACGATTTGCTGGTGAAAGTGTCATTTAGATTAAGAATTGGTAATTTAATTGATTCGAATTTAATGCAATTATTACCGCTTAAATTTAGTCAAAATATTGTAAAATCTTTATTAGGTGAAACAGGAGTGTTTGAGGAACCTGTGGCAGCAACTATTGCACCTGAGGCTCCACCAGTTACACCACCGCCTGTTCAACAGCAAATACCTGTAGCACCACCATCTGAACAACCAGTTTATCAACAGCAGTCAGCACCGATGCAGCAACCGATTTATCAGGAGCCACAACAATTTGCACAACCAGCAAGACCTGCACAACCTGTAAATGTGCAACAAGCGCAGTTTGCTAGCTTCGATACAAATGTAATCTCTCAATCTGAAGCTAGAAATTTAAATATGCTACTTGATATTCCATTGCAAGTTACTGTAGAGTTAGGACGTACGAAACGTTCTGTTAAAGAGATTTTAGAACTATCAAGTGGTTCAATTATTGAACTGGATAAATTAGCGGGAGAACCGGTTGATATTTTAGTCAATAGTCGTTTAATTGCTAAAGGGGAAGTCGTTGTTATTGACGAAAACTTTGGTGTCCGTATTACAGATGTTTTAAGTCAAGCAGAGCGTTTAAATAATTTAAGATAGTTTCAATTGGAGGAGTTAACCATGTCTAAAAGAATTTTGATTGTAGACGACGCTGCATTTATGCGCATGATGATCAAGGATATTTTATCAAAAAATGGATTTGAAGTTGTTGGAGAGGCAGCAGATGGTTTACAAGCTGTCGAAAAGTACAATGAACTAAAACCAGATTTAGTAACAATGGATATCACAATGCCAGAGATGGACGGTATTGCAGCTCTTAAAGCAATTAAGGGAACAGATCCAAGTGCAACTGTAATCATGTGTTCAGCAATGGGGCAACAAGCAATGGTAATCGATGCGATTCAAGCTGGTGCGAAAGACTTTATCGTAAAACCTTTCCAAGCAGATCGTGTAATTGAAGCGATTCAAAAAGCGCTAGGATGATTGCATGAAAATGTTAAAATCATTTCGTTTAACGATGATTTTCGCATTTCTTGTATCCTTCCTGTTTTTGTACCCGACACCGACTTCTGTCTATGCAGACGCTGATACAAATAGTGTCACGGATTGCATTAAAGACCCAGAAGCTTGTAATGGAGATACGACTGATCCAGCTGCTAAACAAGAAACAACTGTAACAGCAGCTGGAGATATATCTGCATGGGAATACATAAAAATGGTTTTGGCGCTTATTTTTGTTGTAGCTTTATTTTATGGATTGATGAAGTTTTTAAATAAACGAAATTTAAACTTCCAACGTAATCAAATGGTACAAAATTTAGGCGGTTTATCGTTAGGTGCACAAAAGTCAGTTCAGCTTTTACAGGTAGGTAAAACATTGTATTTAGTTGGGGTCGGAGAAGACGTTCAACTTTTACGAGAAATTACAGATCCTGAAGAAGTTGAAGCTCTTTTAGCCCTATATAACGAAAGACAAGAATTTGCAGCAACATCACCGTATATTGCAGAAGTATTTTCTAAGTTTAAGAGAAAAGATAGCGCGAAGGTGCAAAATGAGCAGCAAAAGCAGGATTCATTTGGCAATCTATTGGAAAAAAAGCTATCAGAAATAAAACAGGAGCGTAGTGATGAGATAGAGAGATGGAAGCAGAAGGAGAAGGATGGTAAATGAATGATTTAATCAATATTTTTTCCAACAGCGATCCAACGAATGTCTCTACATCTGTAAAGCTCTTACTGTTACTAACAGTTTTATCACTTGCACCAAGTATTTTAATTTTAATGACATCCTTTGCTCGTATAGTCATAGTCTTATCATTTGTGCGTACAGCATTGGCAACACAGCAAATGCCACCAAATCAAGTGATCATTGGGCTGGCACTATTTTTAACATTTTTTATCATGGCACCAACCTTTCAAGAGGTCAATAAAGAGGCATTACAACCATTGTTTGCTGAAGAAATTGGTATAGAAGAAGCCTATGACCGTGCTAGTGTGCCATTTAAAGAGTTTATGAGTAAGCATACTAGGCAAAAAGATCTTGATTTATTTTTAACATATAATCAAGCAGAAAAACCAGCATCAGTGGAGGAAATCCCACTGACTATGCTTGTACCTGCCTTTGCTTTAAGCGAAATTAAAACAGCATTTCAAATTGGTTTTATGATTTTTATTCCATTCCTAGTGATCGATATGATTGTCGCAAGTACATTAATGTCGATGGGGATGATGATGTTACCGCCAGTAATGATTTCATTGCCATTTAAAATATTATTATTTGTACTGGTTGATGGCTGGTATCTCGTTATGAAATCGTTACTACAAAGTTTTTAGGGGATGATACAGTATGACAGGTGAGTTGGTTATTTCCATTGCAGAGCGTGCTATAATGATTATCCTTCTAACAAGCGGTCCGCTACTATTAGTTGCTTTAATCTCGGGTTTAGCGGTAAGTATCTTTCAAGCCACAACTTCGATACAAGAGCAAACGTTAGCATTTGTACCAAAAATTATTGCTGTCTTAGTGGCCATCGTATTCTTTGGCCCTTGGATGCTATCTCAAGTTACAAGCTATGCGAGAGACATATTCGAGAATTTAACTCGTTATATAGGGTGAGTACATGAATGAATTAATTCCGCATTTAACGGTTTTCTTATTAGTACTTGTACGTGTCTCAGCCTTTTTTGCTACGGTTCCTTTTTTTTCCTATAGAACCATTCCACCTCAAGTCAAAATTACTCTCGCACTGGTTTTAGCTTGGATGATGTACTATACAATTGATGTTGAGCCATTTGCATTCAATGATGATTACATATTATTAGTGGTGAAAGAAGCACTAGTTGGACTATTACTCGGTCTAATGGGCTATATCATCATGTCCGCAATTCAAATTGCAGGAAGCTTTATCGATTTTCAAATGGGTTTTGCCATTGCTAATATAATTGACCCGCAAACAGGTGCTCAAAGTCCATTAATCGGTCAGTTTTTTAATATGCTAGCACTGCTTTTATTGTTAGCGATTGATGGCCATCATATGATTCTTAATGGAATCTACTACAGCTATCAATTTTTCCCGATGGATCAATTCCCTAGTTTTATGAATGAAAACTTTCCTCAATTTATTATCACAACTTTCACAGCAGTTTTTGCCATAGCATTCCAGATGGCTGCTCCTGTTGTAGCGACCTTATTCTTGGTCGATTTAGCTTTAGGGATCACTGCAAAAACAGTACCGCAATTAAACATATTTGTTGTCGGTTTTCCTATTAAAATTGGTGTTAGTTTTTTAGTGTTATTTACAATGATGGCCGTTATGATTCAAGTTATTCAAAAGCTTATTACGATTATGATTTATGGGATGCGTGATTTAATGGCCATTTTAGGTGGTGGATAATATGAGACTACTACTGAATTTAGAGCTACAATTTTTTGCGGGTGAAAAAACAGAAAAGGCAACCCCTAAGAAACGACAGGATGCTCGGAAAAAAGGGCAAGTTGTCAAGAGTCAAGATATTTCTAGCGCCATTGTAATGTTAATGGTATTTATCTTTTTGTTTTTCTTTGCAGGCTCTTTGCGTGACGAGCTATTAGCTTTTTTCAGGCAAACCTTTATTCATAACATACGCATCGAATCACTGACTATTGATAGTGTGATGCACCTATTTACAGAAACTTTGATTCAAATGGCTTTTATCATTGTGCCCATTATGGCAATTGCATTTGTCGGAGCACTTGCAGGTAACTTTTTGCAATTTGGTTTTCTTTTTACGTTAGAGCCAATGAAGTTTGATTTGAAAAAGATGGACCCTATTAAAGGGTTAAAAAAGATATTTTCTGTCAAAGCCATTGTGGAGTTAATAAAGTCTGTTTTAAAGATTGGTTTTATCGGAAGTGTTACAACAATTATTATTTGGTCAAACTTACCAGAAGTTTTGGCGTTATCGTTTAAAAGTCCATGGATGACTCTCATTACGGTAGGGAAGCTTGTTGGTATTATGGGTATAGCAGCTTCTTTAGTATTACTTTGTGTATCCGTTTTAGACTGGATGTATCAAAAACATGAGTATGAAAAAAATCTTAAAATGTCTAAGCAAGATATTAAAGATGAATATAAAAATAGTGAGGGTGACCCCCTAATCAAATCAAAAATCAAACAACGCCAACGTGAGATGGCGATGAGACGTATGATGTCAGAGGTTCCGAGTGCGGATGTAGTTATTACCAACCCTACTCACTATGCAATTGCCCTCAAATATAATGAGGACAGTATGGATGCTCCTCGTGTTATTGCGAAGGGGACAGACTTTATTGCTCAAAAAATTAAACTGATCGCCAAAGAACATGATGTAATAATGGTTGAAAATCGACCTTTAGCACGAGCTATGTATGACCAGGTAGAAATAGGCGATCAGGTACCAGAAGAATTTTTCAAAGCAGTAGCAGAGATACTCGCTTATGTTTACCGTATTAAGCGAAAAATTTAAGGCTTTTTGTAGGAGGGACACAAATGAAAGTTCGCGATATTGGGGTTTTAGGTGCGGTTATTTTAATCGTTGCGATGCTCATCATCCCTCTTCCTCCGTGGATGTTAAGTTTTTTAATTGTCATTAATATTACATTAGGATTAATTGTACTGCTCACAGCAATGAGTATGAAAGAAGCATTGGATTTTTCCATTTTTCCTTCGGTAATTTTACTATTAACTTTGTTCCGATTAGGACTAAGTGTTTCCACTACTCGTGCCATCTTAGCAAATGGAGATGCAGGTTCGGTCGTTGAAACTTTTGGTGATTTCGTAGTTGGAGGAAATATACTTGTTGGTTTAGTCGTCTTCTTAATTTTAGTGTTAATTCAGTTTATTGTAATTACAAAAGGTGCAGAACGAGTAGCAGAAGTAGCGGCACGTTTCACACTTGATGCGATGCCAGGTAAACAAATGAGTATTGATGCTGACTTGAATGCGGGGATTATTTCCGAAAAAGAAGCGCGCGAGCGACGTGAAAAAGTTGCAGGGGAAGCGGACTTTTACGGTGCAATGGATGGTGCCACGAAATTTGTAAAAGGGGATGCCATCGCTTCAATGGTAATGGTTATTATCAATCTATTATTTGGTATCATCATTGGCGTTGTACAAATGGGGCTTCCATTTGCAGAAGCAGCAACACATTTTTCGAAACTAACAGTTGGGGACGGTATTGTATCCCAAATTCCTGCCTTGCTTATTTCGACTGCTACAGGGATTGTCGTAACACGAGCCTCTTCTAAAGGTAGTCTTGGTCAAGACATTACAGGCCAATTGTTTGCTCAAGCTAAGCTGCTTTATGTAGCAGGAGGTACCATTGTATTACTAGGGCTATTTACGCCAATACCAAACTGGGTAACGCTGCCAATAGGTCTTTCATTAATTGCGGGAGCTTATATGATGGAACGTAAGAAGCCAGAGGATGAAGAAGAATTACAGGAGATTGAAGAAGAAGTGGCTACTGACGGCATGAAGAGCCCTGAGAATGTTGTGAATTTATTAAATGTGGACCCAATTGAATTCGAATTTGGTTATGGATTAATTCCCTTAGTAGATGCCGCTCAAGGTGGGGATTTATTAGACCGTGTTATCATGATTCGTCGACAGCTTGCTTTGGAGTTAGGTATCGTGATCCCAGTAGTCCGTATTCGAGACAATATTCAGCTTCAACCAAATGAATATCGAATTAAAATAAAAGGGAACGAAATGGCACGAGGCGAACTTTTACTAGATCATTATTTAGCGATGAGCCCTGGAGACGATGATTCTATTGAGGGTATTGATACTGTCGAGCCATCATTTGGATTACCAGCTAAATGGATTACAGAGCAAGTAAAAGAGGATGCGGAAATGTATGGTTATACAGTTGTGGACCCACCAAGTGTGGTGTCAACACATTTAACTGAAATAATTCGAGCAAATGCTCATGAGTTATTAGGCCGTCAAGAGACAAAGCAGTTAATCGATCACTTACGCGAATCCCATCCAATTTTAGTAGAAGAATTAACACCTGCACCTTTATCTACTGGAGAAATCCAAAAGGTACTGGGTAAGCTTCTGCGAGAGAATGTATCAGTGCGTAACTTACCTATTATTTTTGAGACACTTGCAGACTATGCAAAATTAACGAGTGATACAGATATCTTAGCTGAATATGTGCGTCAAGCTTTAGCTCGTCAAATTACAGCGCAATATGTTGGGGATAGTTCAGTATTAAAGGTGATTACGGTTTCAGGTAAAGTAGAAAAAATGATTGCTGATAGTATCCAACAAACGGATCACGGTAATTATTTAGCTATGGACCCACAAGATTCTCAAACAGTATTAGAAACTATTGCAGCGGAAGTAGAGCGTGTTTCGTTTATGGAGCAATCAGCTATTATATTATGCTCGCCAGCCGTTCGGATGTATTTACGACAACTAACGGAGCGTTATTTCCCACAAATTCCGGTTCTATCCTATAATGAATTGGATGCTTCGGTTGAAATTCAAAGTGTTGGGGTGGTGAATGTTCAATGAAAATGAAAAAGTATTATGCATCATCCATACCAGAGGCGATGAAGCAAGTGCGAGCAGAATTAGGTGAGGACGCAGTCATTTTAAATTCAAAAGTCGTCATCACAAAGAAATTTTTTGGCATGATAAAAAAGAAAAGTTTTGAAGTGGTTGCGGGTATTGATGCAATGGAGCCCCAGCAAGTGGCTTCAGTTCCAACACCAGCTGTACTGCCTGTAGTAAAAAAAGAAAATGCAAGGTTACAAGAGATTACAAATGCTATTCAAGCAAAAATGCATCAGGAACCACCCCTTGATGTAGCAGCAGTACATGAGGACGCTAGCATGTCAGAAGAATTGAGAAAAGAAATTGCTGATTTAAAATCATTAATGCAATCGATGCATAAAAAGACTACCCAAGCTCAATATCCCGATGAACTCTTACCCTTCATTGAATACTTAAGACAGCAAGAGCTAAGTGAAGAGCTCATCACAACGATAGGTGATGAGCTTTTTATGCATTTTAAAGAAGCATCCGAAATAAATTTTTCACAATGTAAATTGATAGCAAAAAATTTACTACGTAAGAAGCTAGAAGTACTTCCAGTCGGAGGATTATCCTACGAAAGAAAATATATAAACATTTTAGGGCCAACAGGGGTTGGAAAGACTACAACCATTGCCAAAATGGCTGCTAGAGCTGTGTTAGAAAAAAAGAAAAAGATTGGCTTTATTACGACAGATACTTATCGGATTGCGGCAATAGAGCAGCTCAAGACATATGCTGGTCTTTTACAAGCTCCTGTAGAAATTGCTTACAATGCAACAGATTTTGAACAAGCAATCCAGAGATTATCACATTTAGATTTGGTTTTTATTGATACAGCTGGTCGAAATTATAAAGAAGTCAAGTATGTTGATGATCTCCAACGCCTCATAAAATTCGATGATCATGCAGAATCTTATTTAGTGCTTGCAATGACAACGAAAGAAAGGGATATGGAGAATATTGTAGATCAATTTAAGCAATTACCAATTCAAAAATTTATTTTTACAAAAATTGATGAAACAAATTCTATTGGCACAATGATCAATTTAATGATTAAATATAATAAAGGACTTGCTTACTATACGAATGGTCAAGAAGTACCAGAAGATATTGAAGAAGCTGATTTAGAAGCAGTACTTAATTTGTTTTTTCAAGGTGAAGAAAAATGAGAGACCAAGCTGAAGCATTACGCTTAAAAATGATGAAACAGCAAGGCGAACTAGGTAGAGCGATTGCAGTTGTAAGTGGCAAAGGTGGAGTAGGTAAGAGTAACTTCACAATGAACTTTGCCATGACTTTAGCCCAAAAGGGAAAAAGAGTTGTCATTGTAGACATGGATATTGGGATGGGGAATATCCATATCTTAATTGGGAAAAATGCTTCTTATAGTTTAAAAGATTACTTAGAAGGAAATAAGCTACTAGATGAGGTAATATTTGAAGGGCCTTACGATTTAAGGTATATTTCAGGTGGGTCAGGTATGACGAGTGTGCTTGATTGGTCTCATAGTATGTTTGAACGACTTATTCAAGCATTTGAAGAACTTCAAAAAAACTATGATTATATTTTATTTGATATGGGCGCTGGTGCTACTAATTGGTCGTTAGATTTACTCACATCTATTGATGAAATTATCGTCATTTCAACAGCGGAACCTACTTCTATTACAGATGCGTACTCCATGATGAAATATATTCATGTTCGAGATCCAGATAAGCAGTTTTATATTCTCTGTAACCGCGCTTTCAGTAAAGAAGAAGGAATAGAAACGAATGAACGTTTACAGTTAACAATGAAACGTTTTTTAGACAAAGAAACGATCATTCTTGGTTCATTACCTGAAGACCCTGTTGTGCGTAAGGCAGTGCGCGAGCAAGTGCCATTCTCACTTGCTTATCCAGACGCATTAATATCAAAGACATTGCAACTTATAGTCGTTCGTTTTATGGAGCAACGTGCGGGGGAAATACATGCACATGATCAAACAACGAAAAAATTTTTAACGAAACTTAGAAGTATTTTCTCGAAAGGGCGTGATTAATTGGACTTTTTGCATAAAAGCAAGCTTTTAGTTGTGGATGATTCTGCTTTTATGAGAAAGCTAATTAGTGACTTTTTTGTTGGCAACTCGAAGGTGGAAGTAGTTGGAACAGCTCGAAATGGAAAAGATGCGATCAAAAAGATACAATCGTTGAAGCCAAACGTTGTGACAATGGATATTGAGATGCCTGAAATGAATGGGCTCGATGCTTTAAAAGAAATTATGATACAATGTCCAGTTCCTGTAGTAATGCTCTCAAGTACCACTCAACGTGGGACAGAAAATGCAATTGCTGCAATTGAGGGCGGGGCAGTAGATTTTGTTGCCAAGCCGAGCGGGACCATCTCCCTTGATTTACATAAAATTCAAAATGAACTTGTGCACAAAGTGGAACAAGCTGCAACGGTGCCAATTTCCAAATTGAAAAAACCTTCTGGTAGTAAACGACAACAAGAACAAGTGACAAGGGTGAGTACCGTAATAAAGGAACCACAACAGCATGGACGAACAAATACGTCTACTAATGTTGTTTCTACTAAGGTAGCCGTAACTAAACCAATGGTAGAATGGAGTAAAATAGGAAAGAAGATTGTGTTAATTGGCACATCAACAGGAGGACCTCGCGCACTTCAGGAGGTTGTTACTAAAATTCCTAAGTCTATTCAAGCTCCTATATTAATTGTACAGCATATGCCTGCTGGATTTACTAAATCGCTTGCTAACCGACTTGATCAGCTAAGTGAAATTTCTGTTAAAGAAGCTGAACAGGGCGATATTTTGCAAAATGGAGTAGCTTATATTGCACCAGGTGGATATCATTTAAAACTTAGAAAAGTAGGGACAACTTTTGGCATTGTTCTTGATAATCAAGAAGCACCAAGATCTGGCCACCGACCTTCTGTAGATGTAATGTTCGAAGATGTTAGTCAATATAAAGATTTTGATAAAGTAGCAGTGATTATGACAGGTATGGGTCATGATGGCTCTAATGGTCTAAAAGCATTAAAAAATACTGGCAATGTCATTGCTATTGCAGAATCAGCAGAAACTTGCATTGTATATGGTATGCCAAAAGCAGCAGTAGAAACGCAACTTGTTGATGAGGTTGCAGATGTAGATGATATTGCACAAACAATAATGAAATATTTGCCTTAAAAGGGGTGTCCTCTTATGGAAGTCAATCAATATTTAGAGATGTTTATTGAAGAAAGTAAAGAGCATTTACAAGCGTGTAGTGAACATTTATTAGAATTAGAAAAAAATCCAGACGATTTGGCAATTGTTGGGGAAATATTCCGCTCTGCACACACATTAAAAGGTATGTCTGCCACAATGGGCTTCGAAGATTTAGCAGATTTAACCCATAAAATGGAGAATGTTTTAGATGCCATCCGTAACGAGAAGATTCATGTTACACCTGAAATTTTAGATGTCGTATTTGAATCTGTTGATCATTTAGAAGAAATGGTAATGGATATTGCTAACGGTGGAGATGGTAAGCGTGATGTTTCCTCAACTGTCGCACAACTAAAGCGTATAGAACTAGGTGAGGAAGTAATACCAGAGGTGGTAGCAACGGTTGCTGCACCGGTTGTTGAAAGTGTATTAGAATATGATTCGTTTGAACAAACAGTCATTACACAATCGGCTGAACAAGGCTTTAATGCTTTTGAAATTTCAGTAACATTACGTGAGGATTGCCTTCTTAAGGCAGCGCGTGTATTTATGGTGTTTGAGATTTTAGAAAAAGATGGGGATGTCATTAAATCAAGTCCATCTGTTGAAAAGCTAGAAGATGAGCAGTTTGATCAACAATTTTATGTAGCTTTTGTCACAAAAACAACAGCTGAGGATATGCAGAAAAAGCTAATGAAAGTTTCTGAAGTTGATGGGGTTATTGTGACTACAATTGACCAAAGGAAATTTAGTGAAAAAGTATTTGAAGCGCACCAAGAAGTAGCAGCAACTGCAACAGCAGTGGCTGAGGTAGCCGCAATACCAACAAATACGCCTGCTGCTAAAGCCGAGCCTGTTGCAAAACCTGCTAAAGAAGCTACACCTTCCAAGGCTGACAAAAATCATGCACCTGTAGGTAATAAAACAATTCGTGTAAATATTGAACGTCTAGATATTTTAATGAACTTGTTTGAAGAGCTTGTCATTGATCGTGGTCGATTGCAATCTATCTCTACTGAAGTAAATCATGGCGAACTAAATGAAACAGTAGAGCGTATGAGTCGTGTGATGGGTGATTTGCAAACTATTATTTTAACAATGCGAATGGTACCTGTAGAAACAGTTTTCAATCGTTTCCCGAAAATGATTCGTCAACTATCACGTGATTTAAATAAGAAAATCAACCTTGAAATTATTGGTGCTGAAACCGAACTAGATCGTACAGTAATTGATGAAATTGGAGATCCGCTTGTTCACTTGATTCGTAATTCTGTGGATCATGGCATTGAGAATCCAACTGCTCGTCGTGCAAAAGGCAAGCCTGAAGAAGGAACGGTCGTATTGCGTGCCTATCATAGCGGAAATTATGTCTTTATTGAAATTGAAGACGATGGCGCGGGCATAAATCGAGAAAAAGTATTAGCGAAAGCTATTTCAAAAGGTATTGTTACACAAGAACAATCCTATTCAATGTCTGATAAACAAATTAATGAGCTTATTCTAGCTTCAGGCTTCTCCACTGCAGATGTTATTTCAGATGTATCTGGTCGTGGAGTAGGTTTAGATGTTGTAAAAACAACGATTGAATCACTAGGTGGCAATATTTCAATTGAATCAACACAGGATGTTGGATCCATCTTCTCGATTCAATTACCACTGACATTATCAATTATTTCAGTTATGCTTGTGGAGATTGAAAAGGAAATTTATGCAATTCCACTATCTTCTATTATTGAAACATCTATTATCCGTTCATCAGAGATTATGAATGCGCATAATCAAAAAGTAATCGACTTCCGTGGCAAAGTTGTGCCGTTGGTATTCTTAGAGGAAATCTTTGAGGTACCTCGTCAAGAGCATCAAGATGAAGAATTCCACTCAGTAGTGATCGTCCGTAAAGGTGAAAAACTTGCTGGTTTAGTGGTGGATTCATTCATTGGCCAACAAGAAATTGTCTTGAAGTCTTTAGGAAATTACTTAACAAATATCTTTGCCATTTCAGGAGCAACAATCTTAGGCAATGGTAAAGTAGCCTTAATTGTAGATTGCAACGCACTAATTAAATAAGGTGAATGAATAAGAGAGGTGTAAAGTATGACAAATGCAGTGGAGCAAGAAAGTATTAAAGTAATAGTTTTTCAGTTAGCAGATAAAGAATATGCAATTCCAGTGTCCCATGTTCAAGGAATTGAGAAATTAATGCATATTACTCGTGTACCGAAAACAGCGAAATACGTAAAAGGTGTAATCAATCTACGAGGTGTTGTCACACCAATTGTGGATTTACGTGAACGTTTTGAATTACCTATTTCTGAACATGAAGAAACAACACGCATTATTATTATTTCATTAGAAGATATGGAAGTAGGCTTTGTAGTTGATTCCGCTAACGACGTTATCGATATTCCAGCAAGTGCTATTGAACCGCAACCAGAAGTCGTTGGCTCACTTGAAGAAGAATTTATTTCAGGCGTTGCTAAAGTAGAGAAGCGATTATTAATCTTATTACATTTAGAAAAAGTATTAAATCCACTAAAGTAGGGATCGATAATGACATTTAATCAAAAAATTACATCACTACATTTAGATGTATTAAAGGAGATTGGAAACATCGGTGCTGCGCATGCCGCGACAGCACTTTCCAATTTACTTGGGAAAAAAATTGATATGCGTGTTCCAAAGGTAGAGATGGTGTCCTTTAACGATATGATGGAGTTGGCTGGCGGATCAGAAAACGTAGTTGTTGGCATTTACCTTCGTATTGAAGGTGATGCAGAGGGAAGTATGTTCTTTATATTACCTATCGAACAAGCAAACCGCTTTATACGTCGGCTTATTTTCGATGACTCTTTTGACTTTAAAAAACGACCTGTTTCAGAGTTAGGTTTATCAGCTATGCAAGAAATGGGTAATATTTTATCGGGCTCCTATTTATCTGCCTTATCGGATTTTACTAATTTAAAAATTTATCCAACTGTGCCAGGTCTAAGTGTTGATATGTTTGGAGCTATAATAAGCATTGGTTTAATAGAATTATCTCATGTCAGTGATAATGTTATTGTGATAAATACATCCATTTTTGAAGAAGGTGTGGAAGACCATGAAACGGTGAGGGGCCATTTCTTCCTACTACCAGATCCTGACTCGTTTGATGCCATTTTTAAAGCATTAGGGGTTTCGTGATATGTTAACCAATAGTAGTGGACAAGTGATTAAAGTGGGAATTGCACAAATGGATGTAGTAAAGCTACCTAACACGATTCGAACTTCTGGTCTTGGTTCATGTGTTGGTGTTATTTTGTATGATGAGTCAAAAAAAATTGCTGGTTTAATCCATGTGATGTTACCAGATTCAAGTTTAGGAAGAGCTGAGTCAATCAATGTCGCGAAATTTGCAGATTCAGGGATTGCTGCAATGATTGATTTACTAAAGTTAGAAGGCGTTCAAAAATTTAAACTCAAGGCAAAAATTGCAGGGGGTGCGCAGATGTTCCAATTTACTTCCGACAAAGATACAATGCGTATTGGTCCCCGTAATGTAGAAGCTGTCAAAAATGAATTAAAGAGGCAGGGCATCCCTTTAGTGGCCGAGGATACTGGTGGAAATAGTGGTAGAACGATTGAATTTAATCCTGCAACGTCGATATTACATATCCGAACAGTTAACCAGGGAGTGAGTGAAATCTAATGTTTGGTTCTATATTTTACAATCTATGGGGAGCATTAATTGCCTTTTCTATTTATTTTTTTAGTACATTTCAAAAACCATTTACGCCTCTGCGAATCCTGATTGGCTCTTTTATTGTAGCAATCATCGCATTTTTTGTAATGTTTATTGTACGTTTTCTAATTGCTTACATCTTGTTTACACCAGAGGAAGATGAGGAAGCGGTTGAAGTCGATATAGAAGAAAAGGAACTTGAATCAATAGAAGGCGTAAAACAAGAAGTGCCAATAGCTAATTCCACGGTTGAATTTCAAGATGAAAATTCCGAGGAAATTGCACAAGTAGTAAGAACGATGATGAATCGAGAAGAAGATCAACAAGTAAATGCGTAAAAGTAAGAGTCGTGACTAACGACTCTTTTTTATTTTGGCTTTGGAGTTTGTAGTATACGAAAAACTTAAGTGAAATTAATTATTTTTATATTATTCATATATATAGTCCTCATGTTAGCATATTTATACAAAGGAAATAGCTTTAGATCTAAAAACTCCAAAATATAAAAATGTAGCTTGTCCGGGGAATTTATCAACTGAAAAGATATTGATTATGGCACCATTTACTGGTCTTGTAGGAGAAACACCTCAGACGGCAGTGCTTAGTTTTTCACAGGAGGATGTATTGGCAGTAACATATTTCCAATAAATGGACCATTTCAATATATAAAAAGAAAAGAGAATTTCGCTTTTTCTAGGAGGGGAACGACATGAGATCTCATGACTTTATGAAACAAGCACTTGAGTTAGCTAAAGAAAATGAAAGAACAAAACATGGTGCTCCTTTTGGTGCAATTGTAGTTAAAAATGGACAGATTATTGGCTCTGGTGTAAATGAGGTTGCAATCACCAATGATTTGACGAATCATGCAGAGATTCAAGCAATCCGTCAAGCTTGTCACGCACTGAAAACGACCAATTTAGAAGGTTGTGAAATGTATGCAAGTACAGAACCTTGTCCTATGTGTTTGAGTGCCATTTACTATTCTAAAATTTCTACAGTTTATTATTTTAATGCTAGTAATCCTAGTCAAGATTATATCTATCATGAACTTTCTTTACCCCATCAGGAGAGGGCCATTCAAATGGTTCATCTAGCTATCAATCTTTAATGAATTTCGGGAGGTTCAATCAATGATACCAACAGCGTATTGGCTAACAAATGTACGATTAGAAACAGGATATCATTACGATAATGGGGTCGTTATAGGAACAAAAACTGCTCTTTTTAATGTACAAGTAGAAAGTGGTGAAATAAACCAAATTCTTAGCGTAGATCAGCCTTTAAAAACTGATTTGCCTAAGCGAGATGCACATGGTTACTTAATGCTCCCTTCTTTTAGAGATATGCATATTCATATAGATAAAACCTATTTTGGTGGACCATGGAAGGCTCCTTCGATTCCCACAGAAGGTCTTATTACAAGATTAAAAGAAGAAGAGATTCTACTGCCAGGGTTATTGCCTGTTGCAGAGGAACGAGCAAAAAAATTACTAGATTTGCTTATACATGCAGGATCAACACATATTCGTACTCATTGTAATATTGATCCATTTATTGGATTGAAAAATTTAGAAGCAGTCTTAAGAGCTAAAGAGGCTTACAAAGATAAAGTTGATTTAGAGGTTGTCGCTTTCCCACAACATGGCCTCTTACGTAGTAAATCCATTTCTTTAGTAAGGGAAGCTTTGCAAAGTGGAGCGTCTCTAGTAGGCGGTGTAGACCCTGCATCGATTGATGAAAATATAGAAAAATCCTTACAAACGGTGATGGAATTAGCGGTAGAAGCTGATGCAAATGTTGATTTGCATATCCATGATCCTAGTCATCTTGGTATTTTTACCTTTAAACGATTAGCTGCATTAACGGAGGAAGCGGGTTGGCATGGCCGAGTGACAATTAGTCATGCCATGGCCTTAGCCGATGTTTCAACTAATGAAGCAAGTGAAGTGGCAGCGTTACTAGCTCATCACGGTATTGACATTACTTCGTCTGTTCCATTGGATCATACCATTCCTATTCCGTTATTAGATCAAAAAGGTGTTCAAATCTCTTTGGGTGAAGATAGTATTACAGATCACTGGTCCCCGTTTGGTATAGGTGACAGCCTAGAAAAACTAGGCACGCTAGCTGAACGCTTTGGCTTAAGTGATGAACGTTCACTTAGTCAAAGTCTAAAGTATATTGCTGGAGGCATAACACCTTTAAACAAGGATGGACAGCCCCAATGGCCGAAAATTGGAGATATGGCGAATGTCGTGTTTGTAGATGCAACTTGCTCCGCAGAAGCAGTTGCAAGAAGAGCAAGAAGAGTGGCGGTGCTCTTTACAGGGAAAATAGTTGCGGGTGAGCTTTAATTTTTGAAGAAGAAAGGATAAATCTGAAATGAATTCTACTTTTTGGTTAACAAATGTACGTCTTGAAACAGATTATCACTTTGAAAACGACACGATTACTAAAACGAACTCGGCTTGTTCTCATCTATTCATTAAAGATGGGAAAATTGCAGAAATAGTTTCTGCTGATAGCCTATTATTAGATGATGATTATCCAAAAAAAGATATGAAACAGCTATTAGCACTACCTTCATTTATAGAAAAACATTGTCATTTGGATAAAACTCTGTTGAGCGACAAATGGCGGGCAGTCACACCAGTGAATAATATTTTTGAACGTTGTGAAATTGAAAAAGAGGTACTTCCAACCTTACATACAACTACGCAACAACGCGCTGAGAAACTACTTAGTCGTTATGTCCAGTTTGGAGTTACACATGTACGTACGCATGTGGATTTATATCCTGAGGTAGGGTTGAAAAATTTAGAAGAGGTTAAAAAGCTTTACAAAATTTTGAAGGAAAGTTGTCTTATGAAATCGTTGCCTTTCCTCAACATGGTCTATTACGAACAAAGGCAACCAATTTAATAAGGGAGGCTCTACGTTTTGGGGCAGGATTTGTAGGAGGTGTCGATCCAGCTACTGTGGATGGAGATATTGAGGCTTCCTTACAACAAATGGTGGAACTCGCTGTTGAAGGAAACGCAGGGATTGACTTGCATTTGCATGACCCAGATCAATTAGGTACTTTTACAATGAAGAGATTAGCCCAATTAACAAAGGAAGCTGGTTTACAAGGCAAAGTAGCCATTAGCCATGCCTTTGGGCTAGGAGATGTTTCACACTCTGAGGCAGAAGAAATGGCGGACATCTTACGTGATGCAGGTATTACGATTGTGACGAGTGTCCCCCTGCGTAGAAAGTTTCCACCTGTTGGTTTATTACACAGTAAAGGAGTACCCGTTGCAATTGGGTGTGACAATATCTTTGATGTTTGGTCCCCATTTGGTAACGGAGATTTATTAGAACGAGCTGGTCGTTTGGCAAAATGCTCAGGTTGGGGAGATGAACGCTCATTAGCCCAAACCCTTCAATTTATTACAGGGGGAAAAACCCCACTCAATCAAGAAGGTGAGCAAACATGGCCAAAAGTGGGAGATAGTGCAAATATGGTGTTTGTGGAGGCTTCTTGCTCTGCTGAAGCAATTGCTCGAAGATCTCTACGTAAGGCAACTATATTCAATGGAAACTTTGTCTCTAGTTCGATTTAAAGCATAATTTATTGATAAAGAGTGGTTTTTTTATATTGGGTATTATTGCCCTTTTGTTTAATTTGTTCTTTGCTTTACAGTAGTGCTAAAACTATATCAAAAGAATTCAGTAGCTTCTTAGTAAAAGCTTAATCATATCCAACTGTATCCAAGTGTCATTACACAATTAGGATACAGTTTTTCTATGTCTTTCAAAAACAAAGGAATATATTAGAGACTAAGAGAAACAAATGAAATTATAGTCGATACTTGTTATAATATAGGAAAGATGGCAACTGCTTATCGGGCTTTAACGATTCAGGCTCACGTCTAGATTAGCTTAAATGTGGATTTTTAAAAAAAACAACTAAGAAATCCTGTTGAATGATAAATTTTAAGAGCGCAAGTAGTCGTTAGTAAACAGGCGTGAAAAAGCGTTTTTTAGAGAGGTGGATTTCATGACACAACCAATTCTGAACGATGAGCAAAAACTGTGGAATCGCTGGATACATGAGCGTGATCCCGATGCTGGTGATTTACTTATAAAAAAATACATTTCTTTAGTATCTTATCATGTCCAACGTATTGGTGCAGGTCTGCCAAAAAGCGTATCACGAGACGATTTAACGAGCTTAGGGATGGTAGGACTTTTTGATGCATTAAATAAATTTGACATTAACAGAGATTTAAAATTTGATACATATGCTTCGTTTAGAGTAAGAGGAGCCATCATTGATGGTTTACGAAAAGAAGACTGGTTACCACGGTCAGCGCGTGAAAAAGCCAAAAAATTAGATGCACAAATTGAACAACTAGAACAAAAATATATGCGTCATGTAACACCTGAGGAACTTGCGGAGCATATGGAAGTATCTGTTGAAGATGTCTATCAAACTGTGCAAGAGCATTTTTTTTCAAATGTTCTTTCTATTAATGAACAACAGGACCAAGAAGAAACAGATGGCAAGTCATTTGTCATACGAGACGATACAACAAAAACACCTGAGCAAGCCATCATTAAATCAGAATTGTTAGATGATCTTGCGGAAAATATTCAGAAACTCAATGAAAAAGAACAGCTTGTTCTTAGTTTATTTTACACGGAGGAGTTAACCTTGACAGAGATTGGTGAAATGCTTGAACTATCAACCTCTCGTATTTCACAAATTCATTCAAAAGCGCTATTAAAGCTACGAAAGCTATTATCTAGTGAAATGATTAATGCGTAAATATCCTTGAGGGAGAGATTCCAATGAGTTTAAAAGGTGTCGAGTTACAGATTGCTATTCCAAAAACATTTGAAGCAGGAAAAATGGTTGATCAGGCACAGCAGCAAGTATTGGCTCAACAAGCACATGCAAATGAAGCATTAAAAAAAGAAGTAGAGCGCAAACAAAAAATTGTCAACACATCAGAAGGTATGGATGAAATTAGTGAGGATGAAGATGCAGGTGGTGAGTATTTAACAGGGATTCATAAAAAGAAAAAAAAGGATCAACAAGAAAAACAGGCACAACATCCGTTTAAAGGGAATTTCGTGGATTTTAGTGGATAGGAGTTTACAATGACAACCATTCTAATAGCGGTGCTATTCTTTTTACAGCTAATTTCATTTTACTTTCTTATTATTTTAAATACAAAGTTAGCAAAGTTTAAAGATTTGGAAAAGAAGCAAGAACGTTTAATGAGAGAAATGGACGACACCATTAGTGTGTATTTAGCTGAAATGAAAGATGAAAATGACCGTCTTATTAAAGAGCTACAAAGTGTCTCACAGTCGGAAATAGCTGCTAGTAGCTTGCTGCAAACGGAACAATATATGACACCTCAGGAGCAGCCAACTTTGCCTGTAGTACACGAGGTGAAAAGTGATAGTTCTCTATCTTTAGAGAAAGATGCACGTATCTATGTACCTAAAAATATTGTCGCAAATGCTTATTCACGTCAGCAACATACAAGCTCGAAAATGGTGAAAACAGCTCCACCTCTAAAAGTGGAGGAGCAAAAAGAAGCTGAAAAATTGCTGACAGTGGAACAACAGGCTCTAGAATTAGCAAAACAGGGAAAATCACCAGAGGAAATAGCTAAACAACTGCAAAAGGGTAAAACAGAAATCGAGCTTTTACTGAAATTCCATCACTAAATTGTTGCGAATCGTTAAAAGCTATGATATAGTTGCAAATGGTGTTATTACTACACACGCATTTTGATGCAGTAAGTGGTGCTCTAAGATTAGGGTAGCTTGTTGTATATGATAAATGCGGAGGATAAAAACCAAACATATTAGGAGGAAATTCACATGTCA
>NZ_DJAU01000017.1:0-66862 GCF_002429725.1 Lysinibacillus sp. UBA5994
TTTTCAAAAGATACAAAAAAAAGCAGCCTCTTCACATAATGAAAGAGGCTACAAATTTTTACTAACTGGCATGGTGGTCCTGCTTTTTCGTCAAATTTCGCGCTTGCTTTAAATCTCTTTCTACACGGGCATTCAAACGCTTCTCTATCAACTTCCCAACCCACCATAAAATAACAATGGCCACAGCTGCAATTATCAATCTCACTGGGCTAGTCAAGAGCGATTTTAAATCATAGCCCAATACACTCATACCTAAAATCATGACAAACTTTCCTGCAAGTAAAACGATTAAGTAAAATTTTTTATGGATATGTGACAATCCCGCTACAATATTGACAATCACAGATGGTGTAAAAGGGAAGCAGAGGAGGACAAAAAGAGGGCTGATGCCATTCATATCCACCCATTTAATAAGCTTCTGTACTTTTTTACTACCTGTTAAAAATTGTAGTCTTGGATGTTTGCCAAAATGACGCACAAGTAAGAAAACCGCATAGGAGCCAGCTACAGAGCCTAGCCAAGATAATAGAAATCCTAGCCATAAGCCGAATGCACTGGCATTCGCCACAACGAATACGACTAATGGTAGGAATGGTAAAAACGCCTCTAAAAACGGGAGCAGTAAACCAATGATTGGGCCGAACGTTCGATACTGTGCCGCAACCTGTTCAATATTTTCTACAGTAAACCATTCATTCAATATCGACACCTCTATTTATACTGTAAAATTAAATGAAAAATTGTTAACCCTTCTGAAGTATTGCGATATTCATGGGGTTGATGCCCTGAGAATACTAGTGTATCCCCTTCATCTAGTAATTCATGCATGTCTCCAGCAGAAATAACTGCTTGTCCTTTAATAACCATTACAGTTTCCTCTACCCCTTCTGTATGGGCTTCACTCCTACTAACTGCCCCTGGCTCCATTTCAACCTTATAAAACTCCCAGCCTCGCTCTGGATTATACGGAATTATGGAGTAAACACGATAGCGTCCCTCATCCTCATCTACATGTGGTACATCTTTACTGCTATAACGCATGTAATGGGCAGTTGGCGGCTGTAATAATGAAGAGAATGACATACGCATACCCGCTGCAATTTTCCAAATTGTTGAAACAGTCGGATTGGCCTCCCCTTTTTCGATTTGTGCAAGCTGTGCTTTACTGACACCTGTCGCTTTGGCCACATCATCGAGACTTAAATGACGTTGCTGTCTAATTTTCTTTAATTGAAATGCTAAATTTCGACTCATTTGTTCCATCTTTACTCACCAATTTCTATTGTTTATTTTATCAGACATATGTATACTTTAATAAACATCAAGAACTATCAAACAATTCCATCAATAGTATACATGGAAATTATCAAGAAAGGATGACCTATTTATGACAAGTACAACAGAGCTTCAACATGATGACACAACAAGCTCTTCCAATGACAGTTTTTTACAAGGCGTGAAAGATTGCGTGCCTACATTACTCGGTTATATTAGTATAGGACTTGCATTTGGGGTTGTAGGTTCCGCTTCAGGGTTATCTGTCCTTGAAATTGCGCTATTAACAATACTGATTTACGCAGGTTCTGCACAATTTATTTTTTGTGCACTTCTTTTAACAAGTAGCCCTGCCTCTGCTATCATTGTAACCATTTTCGTAGTGAATCTACGTCATTTATTAATGAGTTTAACATTAGCACCTCACTTTACGCGCTACTCCATGCTTAGAAATGTTGGCTTTGGTACATTATTAACGGATGAAACCTTTGGTGTAGCAGTCACAAAGCAAATGCAAACAGGTAAATTATATGGTAAATGGATGGATGGGTTAAATATAACAGCCTATATCTTCTGGATTCTTTCCTGTGTTACGGGTGCCTTTTTAGGACAGTGGGTAGCAAATCCTGAAAAATGGGGTTTAGATTTTGCCTTGGTTGCCATGTTTGTTGCACTTTTAGTTTTGCAATTGAGCAGTGTTGGTAAAAGTAAAATCATGCATTATATCAAGTTAATTGGCTATATGGCGGTTATTATGTACGGTCTTTCTTATGTAGTCCCTTCACATGTGGCTGTGCTATTGGCAACTGTGATTGTCGCAACAATTGGGGTGGTGACAGATAAATGACAACAACTTCTTATATGGTCTGGCTTATTATCGGCTGCGCACTTGTAACATGGCTACCGCGTGTCATTCCATTTATTTTTGTGCGTAGTGTAACACTACCTGATGTTGTGCTAAAATGGCTTAGTTTTATTCCTGTTTGTATATTAAGTGCTCTTGTCATTGAAAATTTAATAGATACTGAAAGCGGCAAAGTAGTGACACTTGATTGGCCAGTCTTTATTACATTTGTTCCTACTCTTATTATTGCCCTTGTCACAAAAAGCTTATCGATTACAGTAGTTGCAGGAGTAATCATTATGGCCGCAGTGCGATTTTTCATGTAAAAAGGTCAGTCCTATTGCCTGGACTGACCTTTCCTTATTTATTCATTTTACTTGCTAGCCAAAAGCCTACTGTTAATGAAAATGCATCGATAACGAAAATAATAGGTGGGGATGTATAGCCTGCATATACAGAGGCAGCAATAAGTGCAATGGCTAATAATAATGCAACATAGCGGTTATAGGTAATTCTAGTGAATAGTAATACCAATAAAGCTGGTATGAATAATGCTAGCATCATTTTCCCAAAAACGTCCATTATACTTCCCTCGGCTCAGCTAATAATAATCCAATACGGTAATGATCATTGCTATAAATCACATGTTGTGTTAAACGTAATTCATTGTTTCTGTCTAAAACCTCTAGACGACAATGAGCTGCATTTAATTGCAGTGCTTCATATAACTCATTTTCTGTAAAAATTGACACACCATTTACTTTGCGGATACATTCTCCTGCAAGTAAGCCCATCTTCTCAGCAGGTGAATCAGGAAGAACGGCTGCAATAATAGCCCCCTTCGTACTTGGCGCAACTGCATAATGATCTGTTTTTTCCTGTTGTGCAAAGTAGATAGCAATTATAATGCGGATAATTACACCAACAGCAAGTGTAATGAAGCCAATCACTGGCTCAAAATATGCAGCCAATCCTCCTATTAAAATAAGCTGTCCTAGTAAAAAGACAGGTCGGCCAATTTTTGGATACATATAAGCTGGTAATTCCTTTCTTGTCAGTTTAGTAAAGCCAATGACAAGTGGAAATAACACAATTGCAAAGCTATTATGACCTATCGTAAACTGTGGCCAATATGGCAATATAGCCGAGATCGCATCACCAGGAATAACAAAGAAAATAGGTAATACCCATACATTTTTTGACCGATAGACAATTGCCTGCATACCCCGCTTCGTTTTCTCAATACAAGGTGTTGTAACCTTCATCGCCATACGTCGAATTAATAGCCCTTCTGCAATAACACAAAGGCCCGCAAGAATGGTAATTGTCACAATTGCGCCACTCTCTAAACGGACATCCTCTACCGAAATTTTCCACCAGGAAAATGACCAATTGTAATAGGACATACCCCATATGGCAAGTGTGGCAATCCCCATTGTCAAAATAGGCGACATTGCATTCATGACAAACAAGATAAGTGCTACTATAGAAACTGCCGTTAAAATGATTAAAAATTCCTTTGGGACAGTTAGACCTGCTCCAATACTAATGATAGAAATAATTAGTGCATAGAGCCACCCATCTTTCCATTGTCCGATTAGCTCCGTCCAGCCCCAAATAATACGTCTATTAAAATATTTACGCTCCTGTTTTACTCGACGATAACCTAAAATAATAGCAAATATTATGACTATATATAGTAATGGGTTGAGTAAAAAGCGGCCAATCGCTGTTACAATTTCTATTAATATCTCACTAACCATACGAACACCCGCCATTTCTATCTTGAATACTATGAATTTATTGTATCAAAGGACTACACGCTTGCGTAGTACAAACTCATAGAAAGCTTTGTATTATGGTATTTTTGTTCTGTCTGCGAGTTTTATTGGTCAATCGTATGCAGTAAAAAACTAGTGGCCATTTGGAATTGTTGGTCATTTTGACGATCGGCTTTAAAATCCTTTAACGTTTCGTTTAAACTATTAAAGAAAGTCGTGTCCATATAAAATTCATCTTCTGCTAGCTTTAATTTTTTCTGTTTACGATAAAGATTAACGGCCTCTGCGGTCGTTTCATCCATATAGCCATCTAAACGATCGATTTGATAGCCTAGTTTCTGCAAGGCGTTTTGTGAATAGGAAATCTCTTCACTCATATCACCCACTTTAAACTTACCTGTTAGTGGATGAAGTTGAAAAGCAAATAATTCATTTTGCTCAATCATTAAACTAGCTTCAATGCCCTGCCCATGAATCCATTCACGTTTTGGTGTTAGCCATTTGTTAGTTGATAATTTAAGCTCCCCGCCATTGGAAAGCTCCCAAGATTCTTGTACAGTCCCTTTTCCAAAGCTCTTAACCCCAACAAGTGAAGCGCGTCCCCAGCCTTTTAAAGCTCCGCTCAATACTTCACTAGCAGATGCACTACCTTGATTTTGCAAAACAACAATTGGAATTTTATTCATCGTTTCTATATATTTTTCATCAAAGCCTTTTGTTTGCGTTTTTAATGGTTCCATAGCACCTTCCGCGTTTTGCATATATGCAAATACTTTGCCATTGTCCAATACTGTGCTCAGTAGCGCTGCGACGCTATGTAAATAACCACCTGGATTATCCCGTACATCGATCACAATTCCTTCCACATCTTTACGAAGTAATTTACTCGTCTCTGCCACCCATTCATTGGCGGTTTTTTCACCGAATAAAGAGATCACTACATAGCCAATAGCTGTATCTTCTACCTTCACTACCTCACTAGTTACCGTTTTATTGGAAATTGCTGCTCGCTCCATCGTCATCTTAATATGCTTATCTTCACTTGGACGATAGACAACAATGGTTACTTTCGTTCCCTTTTCACCTTGAATTAAATGCATTAATTCACTCATCGTTTTCCCATCAATCCGTACCCCATCAACTTGTACAATTTCATCGAGTGAACGCATGCCTGCTTTCTCTGCTGGTGATGAGCGAACAGGTGACACAACAATAAACTTCCCTTTATTTTCGGTTAGTTCAATACCGATGCCTACTCGTTCCTCAGCTAGCATTTGCCGATGTTGCTCAGCCTCTTCCTTGGAGTAATACGTACTATAAGGATCTTTAATGGCATCAGCCATCCCACGAAGAGCCCCTTCCACTAATTCATCCTTTTTTGTACTGTATACTGATTTTTCTTCAATGATTGTCATAGCCTCACCAATAGTATCAACCTCCGTAACAGGCTCCTTTTTATCGCCAATATTAAACCAATCAAAGTAAATACCACTGCCCACCACCAAACTACTAAGTAGGACTCCGACACCGGCTGTTAATTTGCGCAAATCTTCCCTCCTCCGTCTCTTTTACTGTATGACTCTATTTTTTCAAACATACAAAATTACCTTTCAAATTTGTTAAGAGAGAATATTTCACTTTACACATGGATGTTGGCTGTTGATTCGCACGGATATACCTTGGTTCCCGCGAGTATTCACCTTGACTTATGAAAAATAAAAAAATCTGCTTGTTTCCACTATAGAAAACGAGCAGATTTTTTATGAATCAATCTAGTGCATCTACATAATCATTTAACATATCCACGTCCATTGGTCCTCTGATGGCGCGTTGAATGAGGCCCTTGGAATCAATAAAATAAGTGGTTGGAATCGTGATGACTTGATAATTCAAGCCAGCTTCATTGTCAGGGTCCAATAAAATAGGGAACGTTAGCTCAAAGCTATCTCTAAATGTCATCACTGTGTCCACTTTGGCATCAGCGGTCACATCACGTTCGGCTTCTGTTAAATTGACCGCTATAATTTCAACGTTTTTCTCTTTTGCATACTCATCATAGAAGCTTTGCATATGAGGCATTTCCGCCTTACAAGGTGGGCACCATGTCGCCCAGAAATTTAAAACGACTTTTTTTCCACGAAGATCGCTTAACGTGATATCTTCCCCGTCTAAGCTTGTTAAGGTGAAATCAGGCGGTATATCGCCTTTGCTTAAGCCGGTTTCTAGCTCCTCCATATCCTTACCTAGAGCCGATTTATCAATAGCACGTTCTTCGTCAATTTGTTGTTTTACATATGTACCAATCATCGCAACCACTAATAGCACAACAATCAGCAGTCCAATATTTTTTTTCATTTCTTACCTCCCACATTGATTCGTTCATGCTGAATAGTTAAGCCCAAACAAAGTAGTATTACACTGACAGCCACAGCTGTTTGCCCTATACCAAGCGGCTGGAAGATAGCCACTATCAAATAGCTAATTGTATAGAGTATGAGAGCTTGTTTCACCGCTACTAATCTCCATAATATGACGAGCGTGACTACACTTAGCACAGCTAATGTTATAACTTCACTCGATATATTGTTGTCATTAAATAGCACAGCAAGCATTTGATAAATGGATTGCGTGAGAATAATAGCCCAGCTACCAGCTATCATCTCTTGTTCCCCAAGCTGTAGACTCTGTCGCTTTCTCCATATTTGCAAAGATGCTACAATGACACCGAGAAGAACACCCATTGTTCCGCCATTAAAATAAAGCAATGTAATTGGATTGTTTACTACCGTTTTGAAATCTGTTACAAGCAAACTTAACTTCCAAACAATAATAAAGGTGAAAATGGCATCACTATATAGCTCAGACCACTTTTTAGAAAATTGTAAGCGCAAGATAAGCCACACAATAAAAAAAGTAATAAGTAAAGCGACTGCAGTAGCTGGTAAAGTTAATGTTCGGATTGAGTACCACTCTGTATTTATCAATTCAACGAATCCTCCTCCGAAAGCATAGCATAGAACCTTTTTAAAAAAAGACTATTTCACACTGTTTTAAGAAAATCTTCAGAAATAACAACAATAAAAATACCCCACTAAGTATATATTCATCATAACATTATTTAGAATCTTATAATAGCGATGAAACTTTCAATGGAATATTTCGTAAAATGAGAAAAGGGGAGGAGTTATGCTTTCAAAGCGACTTATACTATGGATTGCTGCTATTTGTCTTAGTATTAGTGTTCTGATGCTGTACTCAGAGTATCGAACAAAGAATTTACTACAAGATTTTTTCTTAATAAAGATCTTCTAGAAATAGTAAATAAGATAACGATTTGGAAGTTGACAATGGTACCAATAAAAGCTTTGCCATTCTCAATCGTGAAAATCCACGATTAGATGTTTGCGTTTAGACTTACGTACTTTGGAATTAAAAAGAACCTTATTAAATAACAAAAAAGCTGATGTTGTCTATCAATTGGATCTTACTTATTTTGACCATACATTAAAAATACTGTTCTGCAAAATGGCTATTAATGGGCTAACCTATAAGTTGGTGAATGGTGAAACATTCAATGAAATATTAAAAGCTATACACTAGAAAACGCTAGTGTATAGCTTTTATGTTTACAATGGAATATATTTCAGTGGATTTACACTGCCGACTGCTTGTCCTTTCCAAGGACCAATATGCACTTCAAAGTGTAAGTGTGGACCAGTAGAGCGACCTGTACTACCCATGGCTGCAATTTGCTGACCTTGTGTTACTTCTTGTCCTACACTAACATTAAATGCACTTAAATGTGCATAAACGGTTGTGTAAATTTGTCCATCGATAGAGTGCGTTACAATGACAACATTACCATACGAACTAAGTGGTGCTGCGTAAGAAACAACGCCATCTGCTGCTGCCCATATTGGTGTTCCCGTTGCATTTGCAAGGTCGACACCATAATGGAATTCAGGACCTGCTCCAAGATTTCGCCAACCATATGGTGATGTTAAGCGACCATTCGTTGGTTTTATCCAAGTTCCGTTTGATTGAGGCGCATGGACTGTACCACCAGATGATCCGCCACCATTGTTAGCAGCAGCTGCTGCCGCGGCCGCGGCGGCTGCTTTACGTTTTGCCTCTTGCTGACGTGCAATTTCAGCCAAACGATTTTGTTCAGCAATAATTTGATCTTGCAATTCCTGACTTACTTCCAAAGCCTCTGAGTATTCTTTTTCAAGTAATACCTTTTCTGATTTCAGCTTTTCTTGCTCTTTTTCTAATTGGTCTACTAGTTTATTTTTCTCAGTTTTTTGACTGTCTAATGATGCTTTTAATCGTTCAAGCTCAGCTTTTTTACCTTCTAGGTTTTTACGTTTCTCTTCTACACTTTGCTTTTGCTCTTCTAATTTTTGTTTATCATCTTTTTGATCTTGAATAATTTGACGATCCGCTTCCAATAATGCATTAACTGCAGAGAAACGATCAATAAAGTCTACAAAACTATTAGAGCCTAGCAAAACATCTAAATAACTTACAGAGCCCCCAGCTTGAATGGCACGTGCACGTTCTTGTAACAATAAATCGCGCTCTTCAATTTTATGCAAAAGCTCTTCAATAGAAGCTTCTAACTTTTTAATTTCCTCATTTGTTGCCCGAATATCTGCTTGTACTTTTTTAATATTACTATTAGTTTTGTCGATTTCAGCGTTCAATGCTTGAATTTGATCTAAGATTTGTTGTTGCTTTTCTTGATTAGCTGTAATTGCATTTGATTTATTGCTGATAGATGAATTTAACTGATTCTTCTTTGTTTCAACTTGTTTCTTTTCTTCTTTTAAATCCGATAAACTTGTTGCATATGCTGATGGAGTTTGGATAAAAAGAATTAGAGCAGATGCTGCTGCAAGTGTTTTTAATATGTTTTTCGCCTTACTTTTCACCGATTGAACTCCCCTTCGACTATTCTTTTCTTTTTCACAAATATCCGTTGTGACTAAATTTTTAAAAACTTACGTACTGACATGAAACTTCCCCAAATACCGATCAGTACACCAATGAGTAACAGAAGACCGCTTACCTGATACACAAGTGGAGAAAAATCTAGTAATTGAACAAGCTCTCCTTGTAAACGTGGTGCAATAATTTTATATATATTGTGGTAAAGGGTCGTGACAACCGCAATCGGAATAATTGAACCTAAAATTCCAAGCCACATACCTTCTAATAAGAATGGGATACGCACGAATGAATTTGTAGCCCCTACAAGTTTCATAATTTCTATTTCATCACGTCGAGCTATAATCGTTATACGAATTGTATTAGAAATTAAGAAAATTGCCGTAAATAATAACCCTAAAATAAGTACGATTCCTACATTACGACTAATATTTAAGAAGTTAAATAGTTTTTCAACTTTTCCTTCGCCATACATTACATCATATGTATACTCATATTTATCAATGGTTTTCGCAACTTTTGCTGTTTGCTGTGGATCAGCAGCTTTTACATAAATAACGTTACGTAAAGGGTTACTTTGTTCAAATAGTTTAAAATCATCACCGAAGTCTTTTACTAGCTTGGTTAACTCATCTTCCTTAGTGGAATACGTCATCTCGGAGACACCAGGCAATTTTTTGACTTTTTCGATGAGTGCTTTTTCAGCAGCTTCATCTGCTGTTTCATCAATTAACACTTTAATTTCGACATCATTTTCTAAATCCGTTGCTACTTTATTTAAATTCATCATAATAAGCGCAAAAACACCTACTAGAATGAGCGTAACGGTAACGGCACTGACAGAGGCAATGGTCATCCAGCTATTTCGACCAAGTGATTTGATACTTTCCCGGAAGTGGCGCTTTACTGTACTAAATTTCATAGCCGTATTCACCTCCGTGTTCATCACGGACAATTAAGCCGCCTTCAATTGCAATAACACGACGTCGAATCGTATTTACAATTTCACGGTTGTGGGTTGCCATTACAATCGTTGTCCCACGTGCATTAATTTCCTCAAATAAATTCATAATTTCCCATGATGTTTCAGGGTCAAGATTTCCTGTAGGTTCATCTGCAATCACCACTTTTGGGACATTGACGATTGAACGAGCAATCGATACTCGTTGCTGCTCTCCTCCTGAAAGTTCATTTGGAAACATTCTTGCTTTATGCTTCAATCCAACTAGTTCTAGCACTTCCATAACCCGACGTCGGATTTCATCTGGCTTTTCCTCTATTACTTCAAGCGCAAACGCTACATTCTCATAGACATTCAAACGAGGTAGCAATTTGAAATCTTGGAAAACTACACCAAGTTGACGGCGCAAAAAAGGGACCTTCTTATTCTTTAAAGTTGCTAAATCAATACCATTTACAATTATTTGTCCTGATGTTGCTTTTTCTTCACGGTACATCAATTTAATAAATGTGGATTTCCCTGCCCCACTTGGGCCAACTACATACACAAATTCGCCTTGCTTTATATTAACGGAAATACCATTTGTCGCAACAACACCGTTTGGGTATTTCTTTGTCACATTTTTCATTTCTATCATGATTAAACCACCTAAAACTCTCATCTATGTAAGAGGTATTTCTTTTACTATTATAGCACTCTATTTCTGTTTTTTTATTACAGTTTCATTTCAATCCGTGGCAGTTCCTTCTATTTCATTCTTTCCTTGCCATTATCCTTAAAAATATGACAAAAATAAAAACAAGATTCGCCTCTATGTGCTAGGTCGAATCCTGTTTGAAAAGAAAAAGCATTCAAGCTTTACCTTGAATGCTTCTACTGTTAAATTTGTTGTTCATCTGTTGTTGTGTAGCGCACTAAAACAGCACCAGTTTTCGATTCACCTTCTATAAATAGGCGATTCGCATTTTCAACTTCTTTGTCGAAACGGACTACTTTGGATAAGAATTGATCTTGTGACTCCATTTTAGAAACATCCTGGATCCCCACATCCACTTTACCGAAATTAGTTACGACTTTACCGCTCAATGAAATTGTTCGTGGGACATATAATTCCACTGCTCCAGCAACTGTTTGAGCTTTAATTTTAGAAGAATTTGTCGAGCATGTTGTTACGACTACATGTCCATTGACAGACTTAGCTTCAACTTCATCCAATGCACCATCCAAATAAACACGCCCATTCAATGTTTCAGCCTCTAAATCCTTACCTCGAACATTCGTTAATTCAATGGAACCATTAGAAGAATCCACTTCAGCTTTTCCAAAATTAAACTTCGTTCCTTTAATGGCACCGTTTAACGTTTTCACTTTTAATTCTTCGAATTCTGTATCCTGTAATGAAACACTACCATTCATTAGACGAACAGATAATTTTTCAAGTTTATCCTTTGGTACTAGCACCTTCACATTGACTTGAACAAGCTTTAATTGGCTCAAAATACGAAGTGATTGCTCTTCCTCTTTCACAACAAATTGCTCTAAGAAGTGATTACGAGTTTCTTCTTCACTTTCGTTCATCAAAGGTGCCTTTACCTTGCAAATCACCTGAATAGTTTCCCCTTCACTGGATTCCAATGAGAAGTTACCATTCGGTAATTCAACAATAATATTGTCCACATTGGCAGCAGCCACTTCTTCTGTATGGGTAAATTCAATTTTATCTCCAAATGGAGAAGCTACATCAAATTCCTTTACCTTTTTAACAGCCGTATTCATCATATCCATAAAAAGAGAACCGATTTGCGTTAAATCCTTACGAAAATCCTGCATTTCATCTTGGAAGTATTTCATAAAATCATCTTTTTTCTTGTCACCATCTTTTGATTTTTCTTCAAATAATGGCTCTTTTTCATTTGAAAAGGATTGCGTCTCTTTCGACACATCATTCATAACATGTTGAGTAGACTTGCCAGGTTGCTCTAATGCTTCTAATAATGTAATCGCCTCTTGTGCCGAAATTGTTCCTTTTTCTACAAGTTCTAAAATTCGTTGACGTTCATTTTGCATAAATAAATAGCCTCCCTCAGTTCGTTATACTATTTATACGATTCATCATGTGAAAAGTTTCACTGCAAAATTGAATAAATTGGGTCTTTTCATTTCAACATCGACAGGCTTTTACCTCTGAAGATTTTATTGCTCGTTTTTTAGATTAGTTGGATCACTTCTGACCTCTGTTTTAGTGGGTTCTTCACATTTCGAATCATTTTCAATCTGGATTGAGCGACTTTCCCCAATTTAAGATCACCTTTCAATCCAGATTAATCATTTCCGTTCGAATGTAAAACCCTTAAGACTTAGTAGCTTCTGCTAGCAATGCATCCATTCTCATACGATCACGTTCCAGAATTGGTTTTAAGTATTTACCTGTATAGGAGCCTGCTACTTCTACTACCTCTTCAGGTGTACCAGTTGCAACAATCGTACCACCTTTGTCTCCGCCTTCTGGACCTAAGTCAATGATATAATCAGCTGTTTTAATCACATCCAAGTTATGCTCAATAACTAATACCGAATCACCGTTTTCAACAAGACGCTGTAAAACGACAAGTAAACGAGCAATATCATCGGCATGTAATCCTGTCGTTGGTTCATCTAAAATATAGAAGGATTTCCCTGTTGAGCGTCGATGTAATTCAGAGGCTAGTTTTACACGCTGCGCCTCACCACCCGATAAGGTTGTGGCTGGTTGCCCTAATTTCATATAACCCAACCCCACATCAACAATCGTTTGTAGCTTACGCTGGATCTTTGGAATATTTTCAAAGAACACTACTGCATTTTCAATTGTCATATCGAGAATATCTGCAATACTCTTATCTTTATACTTCACTTCAAGTGTTTCACGGTTATAACGTTTGCCGTGACATACTTCACATGGTACATAAACATCTGGAAGGAAATGCATTTCAATTTTAATAATGCCGTCACCACGACATGCTTCACAGCGACCGCCCTTAACATTGAAGCTAAAGCGTCCTTTTTTATAGCCTCGTACCTTTGCTTCATTTGTTGCTGCGAAAACATCGCGAATATCATCAAAAACACCTGTATAAGTTGCTGGGTTTGAACGAGGTGTACGACCAATTGGCGATTGATCAATATCGATTACTTTTTCAAGCTCATCGATACCTGTCACTTCTTTATGCTCGCCAGGCTTAACCTTTGAACGATTAAGCTTCTGTGCCAAAGATTTATATAAAATTTCATTTATCAGTGTAGATTTCCCTGAACCAGACACACCTGTCACTGCTACAAATAAGCCTAATGGAACATCTACTTTAACATTGCGTAAATTATTTTCCTTGGCACCTTTAATGGAGAGCTTTCGACCATTTGGTTGGCGTCTTTCAATTGGTAAAGGAATAAACTTTCTACCACTTAAATATTGTCCAGTTAAGGATTTTTCATTATTCATAACTTCCTGTGGTGTACCTGCTGCCACAATTTGACCGCCATGGACGCCTGCTCCAGGTCCTACATCGATGAGATAATCTGCAGCAAGCATCGTATCTTCATCATGCTCTACCACAATCAGCGTATTTCCAATGTCACGCATATTTTGTAATGTGCTAATCAGTCGATCATTATCTCGCTGATGCAAACCAATCGAAGGCTCATCTAAAATATAGAGGACTCCTGTTAATCGTGAACCAATTTGTGTAGCAAGGCGAATACGTTGTGCCTCTCCACCAGATAATGTACCTGCTGCACGACTCAATGTTAAATAGTCTAAACCAACATTCACAAGGAAGCCCAATCGTTCTTCGATTTCTCGTAAAACTAATCGAGCAATTTGCATATCCTTTTCAGTGAGATCAAGCTCTTTAAAGAAAGTGTCTGCTTCCTGAATTGAATATTGTGTGACCTCACCGATATGTTTATCAGCTACTTTCACTGCTAGCGTCTCAGGCTTTAAACGATACCCTTTACATGAAGGGCAAGCCTGCTGTGCCATGTATTTTTCCATCTGCTCACGAACATAATCGGATGTCGTCTCTTTAAAACGACGCTCAACATTGCGCACCACCCCTTCAAATTCAATCATTTGATCTCGCACATTGCCAAACTCATTTTCATAATGGAAGTGTATCTTGTCTTTTCCAGAGCCATATAAAACTTTATCCATCTTTTCCTTTGGCAAATCCTTCACAGGCACGTCCATTGGAATATCGTAATGATCACATACAGCTTTTAGTAATTGTGGGTAGTACTGCGAACTTGTTGGTTCCCATGGTGCGATGGCATGCTCTAACAAAGAACGATCCCAATCAGGCACCACTAAATCTAAATCTACCTCTTGTGTTGAACCTAAGCCATCACAGCTTGGACAAGCACCAAACGGACTATTAAATGAAAACATACGAGGCTCTAACTCACCAATAGAAAAACCACATAATGGGCAGGCATGATGCTCACTAAATAGTAACTCTTCATGTTCCATCACATCGACAAGCACACGTCCATCTGCCAGGCGTAAAGCCGTTTCTAAAGAATCACTCAGACGAGCAGCAATCCCTTCCTTCATAACAACACGGTCCACTACTACTTCGATGGAATGCTTTTTATTTTTATCAAGTTCGATAGCATCATCTAAATCACGCAATTCCCCATCAATTCGTACACGAACAAACCCCTGCTTTTTTAAATCTTCTAGCAGTTTAACATGGGTACCCTTACGTCCAGAAACCATTGGTGCAAGGAGCTGCATCTTAGTTCTCTCAGGATAGGTTAATAAACGATCCACCATTTGCTCAATCGTTTGGGAAGTGATTTCTATGCCATGATTTGGACAAATCGGTTTACCAATACGTGCATAAAGTAAACGTAGGTAATCATAGATTTCCGTTACCGTACCGACAGTAGATCGTGGGTTACGACTAGTTGTTTTTTGGTCAATGGAAATAGCAGGCGACAAGCCTTCTATTGCATCGACATCTGGTTTATCCATTTGTCCAAGAAATTGGCGGGCATAGGCGGAGAGGGACTCAACATAACGACGTTGGCCCTCCGCATAAATTGTGTCAAATGCTAGAGAAGACTTTCCAGAGCCTGATAATCCTGTTAAAACGACTAATTGGTCACGTGGAATTGTGACATTGATATTTTTTAAATTATGAGCACGTGCGCCTTGCACGACAATTTCAGTATTTTTCACAAGTCATTCACCCTTCTACCTTCAATTCAAATATTGTATCTCGTAACTCAGCCGCACGTTCAAAATCAAGCGCTTTTGCTGCTTCCTTCATTTCGACTTCTAGGGAAGCTAAGAGCTGTTCTCTTTCCGCCTTTGTCAGCTTTTTGCCTTTTGTTGCCTTTGTTACATACGATTCCTCTTCTTCTGCTACTTGTGTTGCGCGAATCACATCTGGGATTTTCTTAATGATCGTTTGAGGTGTTATGCCATGCTCCTCGTTATAAGCCATTTGTAACGCACGACGACGTTGCGTTTCATCAATCGCCTTTTTCATCGAGTCAGTTATATGATCCGCATACATAATGACATGACCATTCGCGTTACGAGCAGCACGACCAATGGTTTGAATCAATGAACGCTCTGAACGTAAAAATCCTTCTTTATCAGCATCTAAAATTGCCACAAGGGACACCTCAGGGATATCAAGACCTTCACGCAATAGATTAATACCTATTAGCACATCATACGTTCCTTTGCGTAGCTCACGGATAATTTCAATACGTTCTAGTGTCTTAATTTCTGAATGTAAGTATTCTACTTTTAAGCCCATTTCCTTCAGGTAAGCCGTTAAATCCTCAGACATTTTCTTCGTTAGCGTTGTCACTAAAACTCGCTCATCACGCGCAATTCGATCTTGTATTTCATCAATTAAATTATCAATTTGACCTTCAATAGGACGTACATCAATTAATGGATCTAATAATCCAGTTGGACGGATAATTTGCTCTACCATTTCTGGTGTATGCTCCAGTTCATAAGGACCTGGTGTGGCTGATACATAAATCGCTTGATGTACGCGGTTTTCATACTCTTCAAAACGTAATGGACGGTTATCTAGAGCAGATGGCAATCGGAAGCCATGTTCTACGAGCACTCCTTTACGTGCTTGGTCACCATTGTACATTCCTCGAACCTGTGGAAGTGTTACGTGACTTTCATCAACCACAAGTAAAAAGTCTTCGGGGAAATAATCTAGCAAAGTATATGGAGTAGCACCTGCTTCACGCAATGTTAAATGACGTGAATAGTTTTCAATCCCAGAGCAAAAGCCCATTTCACGCATCATCTCTAAATCATAGCGTGTACGCTGTTCTAAACGCTGTGCCTCTAGTAATTTATCTTCTGCACGTAATAATGCAAGTCGTTCCTCTAATTCTTTTTCAATATTTTCAATCGCTTTACGCATTTTCTCTTCTCGTGTAACGAAGTGAGATGCAGGAAAAATAGCAACATGCTCTCGATCCGATAAAATCTCTCCCGTTAGTGCATCTACCTCACGAATGCGATCGATTTCATCCCCAAAAAATTCCACACGAATACAATGCTCATCACGAGAGGCTGGGAAGATTTCCACTACATCTCCACGTACCCGAAATGTTCCGCGAGTAAAACTAACATCATTTCGCTCATACTGAACGTCTACAAGCTTGCGTAATAGCTGATTACGTTCAATTTCCATGCCTGTACGAATGGAAACAACCATTTCTCGATATTCTTCGGGAGAACCTAAACCATAAATGCAGGACACGGATGCAATAATAATGACATCCTCACGCTCAAACAATGCAGAAGTAGCAGAGTGACGCAGCTTATCAATTTCATCGTTAATGCTAGAGTCTTTTTCTATATAGGTATCTGTCTGCGGTACATAAGCTTCTGGTTGGTAGTAATCATAGTAGCTGACAAAATATTCAACGGCGTTATTCGGGAAGAACTCTTTAAATTCACTATACAACTGGCCAGCTAACGTTTTATTGTGTGCCATAATTAGTGTTGGTTTTTTAACTTGCTGGATGACATTCGAAATGGTAAACGTCTTACCTGTTCCAGTAGCACCAAGCAATGTTTGATGACGTTTGCCTGCTTTCACACCCTCCACTAATTCCGCAATGGCCTGTGGCTGATCCCCGTTAGGCTGATATGGCGCTTGTAAATCAAATGTTTGCACTCATGTCCCCGTCCTTTCCTTCCAATTTGTACATATATTTTAGCATAGCAATATTAAAATTTCGAACATTTAACGAACGAATGTTTGTAAAAATTTTTTTCATCTCTAAAATTTTTAATACATAACAATACAGTCAATTTAACTTGTTACTCTTATAATAGCCGTTTTATTAGGTTTTCAAGCTTCATCGATGGATGGGATTTCCTGTTTTGCTTTATGTGCAGCTCACACTCTCTCAGGAGTCGGGCTATGTACTTTTAGAGCGACTCTCACTTTTTTTATAAACAGCGTCTCAAACTTTTTAAATGACTTTCCCCATTCTATAAGCAAGATCACTTCTTCTAACCAAAACATACAATCTTCACATCCTCTGCAACTATTTTCAAAGGCAAAAAAATCCCACTCTCCAATGGATATGGAGAGCGGGTTCGTCAATATGATTCATCTTCTGTTTGGTGTAAGGAAGTTAGTTCGGATGCGTATTGATAAAATGCGTTTTCATCTTTTTCATCGAGTGCTCTATCTATCAGAACCATGAGCTGCTCTTGCCGATGCATACGCTGGATACGATTTAAAAATAAATCTAAATAAATCTCGTTTAATAATTTCTCTGCCTCATCAACTTTTTTCGACTGACCAACGGCTTTCAGAAAATCTGTATACGAATAATATTTATCCAACGATCCCACCTCGATCCTTTTCTAAATTATATGAAAATTGAATTTAAAAAGCAATGCTTACGATTCGAAAATATCTTGGATTAGCTATTAATCATTTTATATTTAGAGCAAATTCTCTAGGCATTTCGTGCTTTTCTGAACGATTTTCAACTATTTCATTTAATTTAAGAAAGTCATATTCTGTTTTACACTACCGTTATCACTAGAAAAGAGGAGGCACTCCCTATATGACAACTAACTTTGTAAACGGCTACTTAATTTCATTCAATACTTATTTGCTGCAACCTATTCAGCATGACTCCAAAGTCTTCACGCATGTGATTGATAAGCATAATGAGCTGATTGTTACACGCAAACCGATGCATGTCCTTCGAAAATCCTGTCTCTCATTAGGATCAACTTATGAAGCCGCAAAACAATCGGCTAAACGTTTTTTCGGCAATCAACATAAGCTACCAATCGTCGTGGCCTTTGATTATGGTTATCCCTGTATTTTTCTGCCAACTTATTCACCCAGCTCCATTCACAATATATGGATAGGGCTTCATGCAATTATTAATATTACTCCTAGTGAATTGGGGTGTATTGTAACGTTAAAAAATGATAAACAAATCGAACTACCTATTCGTTATGCTTCCATTAGTAAACAATTTCTTAACGCTTCTATGCTGTATAAATATTACATGAATGAACGAAAACAGCTGAGCCAAGATGCACCCTATCATCCACCCTTTTAACAAAAATTCCCCAAGAGCATCTCACTCTTGGGGAATCTGGGTATTAATTTATTTTTGAACGTAAATAGGCATTAATAAATGGATCTAAATCGCCATCCATCACAGCACCCACATTACCTGTTTCTTCATTTGTACGATGATCCTTCACCATCGAGTATGGGTGGAAGACATACGAACGAATTTGGGAGCCCCAGCCTATTTCTTTTTGCTCACCGCGTATTTCATCTAATTGTGCCTGCTGTTTATCAAGTTCTAGTTGATATAGCTTCCCTTTTAACATCGTCATCGCTTTTTCACGGTTTTTAATCTGGGAGCGCTCAGCTTGACATTGTACGATCGTACCAGTAGGAATATGAGTAATACGGACTGCAGAATCTGTCGTATTAATATGCTGACCACCTGCACCTGTTGCACGATACGTATCAATTTTTAAATCCTCTGTACGAATATCGATTTCTATATTGTCGTCAAACTCTGGCATAACATCACAGGAAACGAAGGACGTATGACGGCGGCCAGACGAATCGAATGGAGAAATACGTACTAGACGATGCACACCCTTTTCCGCTTGTAAATAACCGAAAGCATTGTGACCTTTAATCGACAATGTTACAGATTTAATCCCAGCTTCATCTCCTGGTAGATAGTCCACTGTTTCCACTTTAAATCCTCGCTTCTCAGCCCATCGTGTATACATACGTAATAGCATTGAACCCCAGTCCTGTGACTCCGTACCACCAGCACCAGGATGCAGCTCTAAAATGGCATTGTTTTGATCGTATGGGCCACTTAGCAGTAATTGAAGCTCAAAATCAGCCATCTTTTGTTGGAATTCTGCTAGTTCTTTGCCTAGTTCTTCTTGTAATTCTTCGTCTGGTTCTTCACGCAAAAGTTCCAGTGTCATATCTAAATTTTCATGTGTTTCCACTAAATCTTTATATTCATTGACAATAGCTTTTAAGCCATTTCCTTCATTGATAATCACCTGAGCACCTTGCTGATCATCCCAAAAGCCTGGCTCTAGCATCATTTCATCTAGCTCCTGAATACGTGCCTCTTTGTTCTCTAAGTCAAAGAGACCCCCTAAAGTCCGCCAATTTTTTGGCTGTAGTGTCTAACACATTGCGTACATCTGCTAATTCAATCATCGTTAAATCCTCCGAACGTTAGTCATGGAGCTAACACTTTATTCATAAAGCTCCGTATCTTTTTATTATAACGTTTTTAGAAACGAAAACATACTATCTAGCAGATGTTTTGTGGAATTAAGTCAACTATCCTGCGTCTCGTCCTCAAACATATTCTTGGCAAGACGTTGAAATACTTTCACACGGTCATACTGAACAAGTAAATATTTTGTTCGTTTCTCTAGTCTATATTTTAATAAAAAAGCTCTTTGAATCCGAGACTCTAACGCATTGACACTGACATCCACAATAAATTCCTTGCCATTCATAAAAGTAACCTTTGTCCTCTTTTTATCCACAGCGACATAGTCATCTATATGATGAACTGCGAACCAGATACAGTCAGGGTGTAAAGGAGACCTACTAGGAAACCATAAAATATTACAACGTTCGTGCACGACGATAGGATTTTTATTAAGCTTGCCTAGGATCATTTTCGAACCATCGAACGCTCCTCTTAAACTAGAACCAAAATAACGCAGATTAAAGTCCAATAATTTCGTTGGTGGTAACGTAGATATATACTCATTATTTTTCTCATACACCTGCGTACATAAATTTCCAAAGGAATCATACACAGGCATATACATCATTGTTTCACTATTCATAATATCTTTTTTATGCATCTATAGTCCCCCTTTATACATTTTATGTTGCTTCCAGTCAAAATAAAAAGGAATATACAAATATGCGTACATTCCCGCTATTTTCAATGAGTAAGATTGCTTGAAAATTCCGATCCTCCTTAAGACTTAGTATCACCATCAAAAATTCAGGATAATAATAGGATAAATAACTTGTACTATATACCTATTATTACAGCTATTGTATACCCATATTTTTCAATTGTCTATAAATTCTGACTTTTTATACTAAAATTTCTTTATTTTTAAGTAATTTTAAAAAGAAAAAATCATTTCAACACGTAGTTAAAATGATTTTTTCACCTAGATATTATTGAGCTGTGCCATGACAGTTTTTAAATTTCTTGCCGCTACCACATGGACATAAATCATTACGGCCAATGTTTTCAGCTTTACGTACTGGTTGCTTTTTCGGCGCAGCGCCACCTTCTTCTTTTGGATTAACAGCCTGCCCCTTTGCCACCTCTTCTCGCTCCAGATTATTGCGGATTTCTGCTTTCATCGCATATTTCGCAACATCCTCGCGAATAGAGGCTACCATATCCTCAAACATCGCAAAGCCTTCTTGTTGATATTCACGAAGAGGATCGTTTTGACCATAAGCACGCAGATGGATACCTTGACGTAGTTGATCCATTGCATCAATATGATCAATCCATTTTGTATCGATTGATCGTAATAAAATAACCTTTTCAAACTCACGCATACGCTCTGGTGTCAGTTCTGCCTCTTTTTCATCATAACGAACATGAACAGCATCAGAGATTAGCTGATTAATATCTTCAGCAGACTTGCCTTGGAAATCAGATACTTTAAGTTGACCTTCCTCTAAAAGATTAGCCGCTACAAAGTCTTCAATAGCCTTTAGGTTCCAATCCTTCTGTTCACCTTGAGTATACAGGCTAACAACGTTATCAATTGTTTCTTGAATCATAGACTCAACAAGCACACGCATATTTTCTGTTTCTAGTACATCATAACGCTCTTTATAAATAATCTCACGTTGCTGACGTAGTACATCGTCATATTGTAATAATCGTTTACGCGCATCAAAGTTATTACCTTCGACACGTTTCTGCGCTGATTCTACAGCTCTCGACACAACTTTAGATTGCAATGGCTGGGAATCATCCATACCTAAGCGCATCATCATCGACTTCATATTATCAGAGCCAAAACGACGCATTAAATCATCCTCTAAGGATAGGTAGAATTGTGTAACCCCTGGATTCCCTTGACGACCAGAACGTCCACGAAGCTGATTATCAATACGACGTGATTCATGTCGCTCTGTACCGATTACCGCTAAACCGCCAATTTCGAGTACTCCTTCGCCAGGTTTAATATCGGTACCACGTCCAGCCATGTTTGTTGCAATTGTCACTGCACCCTTTGTACCAGCGTTCGCAATGATTTCAGCTTCACGTTCATGATTTTTCGCATTTAATACATTATGAGGAATTTTATGTTTATCCAATAATTTAGAAATAATCTCAGACGTTTCAATAGCAACTGTACCAACAAGAACAGGTTGACCAGCTCTATGACGCTCTGCGATATCAGCAGCAACTGCTTTATATTTCCCTTCCATCGTTGCAAAAATCAAGTCAGCACGATCATCACGAGCAATCGGTTTATTCGTCGGAATAGCGACAACATTCATATTGTAAATATTACGGAATTCCTCTTCCTCTGTTTTCGCTGTACCTGTCATCCCTGCAAGCTTTTGATACATACGGAAGTAGTTTTGGAAGGTAATTGTCGCCATAGTCATCGATTCATTTTGAATCTCAACGCCTTCTTTAGCTTCAATTGCTTGGTGTAAGCCATCAGAATAACGACGACCCTTCATCAAACGACCAGTAAAGCCATCAACGATCACAATTTCGCCATCCTGCACAACATAATCGACATCGTTATGCATACTTACATGCGCCTTTAATGATTGATTGATCGCATGATTTAAACGAACATGTGTCAAATCAAATAGATTATCGATGCCAAATGCTTTTTCTGCCTTTTCCACACCTGCATCTGTTAACGTAACACCTTTTGTGGATTCTTCATACGTATAATCCGTTTCCGCATTTAACATACGTACAAACGCATTTGATTGTTTATAAAGCTGTGCTGATTTCCCAGCTTGACCCGAAATAATTAATGGCGTACGAGCTTCATCAATTAAGATCGAGTCCACCTCATCAATGACAGCATAGTGCAATGGACGTTGTACACGTTCCTCTTTGTAAAGCACCATGTTATCACGTAAGTAGTCAAATCCTAGCTCATTGTTTGTACTATACGTAATATCTGCCTCATAAGCAGTACGTTTTTCATCTTTTGAAAGGCTATTTAAATTAAGCCCAACAGATAAGCCTAAGAAATTATAAAGTTGTCCCATTTCAGCAGCATCACGACTCGCTAGGTATTCGTTGACTGTTACAACATGTACACCTTTACCAGTGATCGCATTTAAATAAACAGCCATTGTCGCTGTTAAAGTTTTACCTTCCCCGGTTTTCATCTCCGCAATATTCCCCTCATCAAGAGCGGCTGCCCCCATGATTTGAACGCGGAATGGGTACATCTCTAATACACGTTTTGCCGCTTCTCGACAAACAGCAAACGCTTCGGCACGAATCGACTCTAAATGCTCACCCTCAGCATAGCGCTTTTTAAATTCATCTGTTTTCGCTTGTAGTTGATCATCTGAAAGCTGTTCCATTTGAGAAGCGAATCTCTCAACTTGGTCAGCGATTTTTTCTAATTTTTTTAGCTCACGTTTATTGAAATCAAATAATTTATTTAATAGGTTTGCCATGAATGTTTTTCACTTCCTATATAGATTCAACTTTCATTTTACCATTGTGTAACAGTTTCATGCAAACTGTCACCCCGGCTACATATGATTGTCATACCAAAAAAAGGCCCTCGCCATCGCGAGAGCCTTCGTCATCATGAAGTTTTAAGTTGTTTCAATTAAGCCATATTTTCCATCTTTACGTTTATACACAATATTTGTGCCGTTCGATTCAGCATCTGTAAAGACATAGAAATCATGTCCAAGCATATTCATTTGTAGAACTGCCTCTTCTTGATCCATAGGTTTTAAATCAAATTGCTTTGTACGAACAATTGAGTACTCTTCTTCCTCTGACACAGCATCAGCGGCTGCTTGAGTAGTAGCAAAATAAAGGCCTGCACCTTCACGCTCGCGGAATTTACGGTTTACTTTTGTTTTATGCTTGCGGATCTGACGCTCTAATTTATCAACAATTAGATCAACAGCAGCATACATATCATTATGACGCTCTTCAGCACGAAGAGTTAGATTCTTCATTGGAATAGTAACTTCCACTTTAGTTTGTTTGTCATTGTAAACCTTTAAATTGACATTAGCGTTGGCATTAACATCTTCGTTAAAATAGCGTTCAACTTTATCGATTTTGTTCTCAACATACTCTCGAATAGCTGGAGTTACCTCAATATTTTCACCACGAATGTTAAAGTTTAACATGTAAACTCCTCCTTTATAACTGCTATACTATCTATTTCTACACAAGTGTGTGAAATTCCTCTAAAATCATTCTTTTTTTTACAAAAATTTTTATAAATTATTATTTTGTTTTTTCGCTTCAGCTGCTTCCTTTTTTCGTCGAAGCTTTAGTTCTTCAACAATCAAATCTTCCACGGGTCCTTGATTATTGAAATAGATGCCGTATTGCTTGCCGCTCCCAAATGGACGACTCCAAATCACTTCTCCATAAGCGCGAACTTCTTGTGTATCAAGCACAAAATGGATATCTAATGGAGGAGGATTTATACCTAAATCCACTTCCGTAAACATCTTTAATCCACGTGGGCTTATATCCAACAAGTCAGCCATAGCCGTTTGTCCATGATTGACCTTCCCATTCTCATAAATAGCAAAAGTTATTTGAATAGGCTCCTTAAATTTAAATCGGAAACCTTCTTGACGCTTAAAGATCATATTCCCACCCCAGTACTCTTTTAAACATGTTTATTGCTTTGATTATGCCATGATGCCCAACTAACAGCCACAGGGAATAAGTAACATATTTTACCGTTGAATAGCCTAATTTATGACTATTTCATGATAATAACGGTTTAACAAAAAAGAGACCATCTCTTTCGATGGTCTCTAATTGTGTCTAAATTTGTCCGCTGTTTCCCTGACCAAATTGCTGTTGTCGATTAATGCGAATTACTTCCTTCCACGTATCGCGAAATTCCGTCACAAATCCTTCTACTTCCTCAATAATGGCTACATCATTTTGAATGTTGGCTTCTACTAAACGATGATTCATATATTCATAAAGAGGTAGCATTTGTTTCGAAATCTCAATATCCATATTGAGTGTAGACATCAGTTCACTAATAATCGCCTGAGCTTTTTGAATGTTTGTATTTTTCTCTTGAATATTTTTATCTTGGATAGCTTGTTTCGCCTTATGCAAGAATTTTAAGCATCCATTATAAAGCATTAATGTCAATTCGCCAGGTGAAGCTGTAGTCACACTATTTTGTTTATACGCGTTTTGTGCTGTTAAATTTGCTGCCAATAAAGGACAACTCCTTTGAAAGGTTACTTATTTACTAGTTTAAACCATTTTCCGAAGAAAAGCTATTTACGTCTCAGCGTAAATTTGTCTGGATTTTGAATTGTATGCTCACAATTCACTCCTTTTAAAATCGGATGACATCTGCCAATGCTTTATCTTCATTCATCTAGCAACTTCCAGCACGATGAATGAAGATAAACGATTAATTTTTTTTGTCATAATACATGCCATCCATTACGCGAACATTTGAATAAGGATTGAAATATTGCTGTTCACTTTTTTTCGTTTTTTGTAGGTTTGCCATATCTTGTTTAACTGCATCCATTACATCTGCTAAACGCTTTTTAATACCCTTATCTAATTCTAGCAATGTACGATGAATACGATTTTGTTCATCGAAAAGAAATCCCTCATTATTCATTTCTTCAATAATTGCACCACGCTTGTCTAACATGTAATTGATGGTATTAATATATTCATCGCGATCATCACTTTTAGGGCTAACTGAAAGATGCTCATACAATTTAGCAGAAATTTGAAGTAACACGTTTAATTTCTCCATCTAAAACTCTCCAATTACTGTTGACCCGTCATAAATAAGGACGACTGTTCATTTGCTTTATTAATAGCCTTTTCCATTGCTGTAAACTGATTCCAATAACGTTTTTCGATTGCTTCCAATTTTAATTTCCATGTATCAATTCGTTTAACCACATCAACCAAATTCTTACCGATTGTATAGGTTTGATCTGTCGAAGAAGCTTTCCCAGCACGTTCCTCAATTTTTACTTTTGTTTCATCTATAGAGGCACGTAATTTATTAGCAATCCCTTTACTTCCCTCAGCATCATTCCAAAATGTTTCAAATACCGCTCGTGGGTCTTCTGCGATTTTTTGTTTTAATTTTGTTTCATCAATCTCAAGCTTCCCACCATCAGTATATGTTTTAGTAGTTGTAATACCTAATTCATGTAACGTATCCATCAGAGCATTGGAACTACCACCCTTTTCATAAAGAATAGAACGCATTTTATTGAGTGCACCTTGAACAATTTGATCATTACGAAGGACACCACTTTTTGCTTTCTCTTCCCATTTTTCGATTTCTTTTTCATCCATATCCGCTTTTTGCTCTTCTGTTAACGGTGGGAAATCACGGTATTTTTTTTGTTTTGTTAATGAATTCAGTGAATCTACTAAACCATTGTAAGTTGTAACAAATTCTTTAATTTTATCAAACATATTGTCTACATCTGTCGTTGATGTAATTTCAATTGGAGAATCGGCTGGTTGAGTTGTTGTATTATATACCTTTTGTAATGAAATGTTATACCCACTAATATTAAAGTTATTAGAAGTTCGTTCGATTTCTAACCCATTTACTGTTAACTTTGCATTTTGTCCCTTAGAGGCAATCTGATTAGATGCATCATCTAGTTGCTGATTAGAACCAAAACCAAGGGCTGTAAATATAGCCATTCCCTCTTCAACATACATAGATGTTTCAGTAGCAACTGTAGCTCCATCTTTTTTATACTCTACACCTTTTCCAGTTGCAACTGTAGATAAAGAGATTCCGCCTGATTTTTCATCGAAAAATGCATTCAAACCAGAATCACTTTTATTTAACTTATTGATAATACTTTTCACAGTGTCTTCCGGATTAAAGGTAAATTTAACTTCTTTCAGCGTACCGTCCTTTTGCAATACTTGCATTTTTATATCTTGCTTATCTGTTATACCTAATTCACTAAGTTTTTGATTTCCAGTAATCCCTTTGCTTGTATCATTCAATACAGTAGTATTTTTAGCCAATTGTGTGATATTATCAATTTTTAATGAACCTACTGCATCTGCATTAGCAGTAACTTTTACTGCTTCATTGCTACTTGCTGCATTTTTCTTTAACATGACACTTTCCAAACGTAAATTATCAGCAATATATTTATCAAATGCTTGCAATTGTTTATTCACATCTCGATATGCATCGCGTTGCCATTCATATGTTTGTTTTCTTTGATAAAGCTTGTTCAACGGTGCTTTTTCCGCTGTCATGAGTTTCTCAACAAGACTATCGATATCCATTCCAGAAGCTAATCCACCAATTCTCATTTCAATATACCTCCTCAAAATTATATAAACTATCCTTTGTGGCTATTTTTATTCAGGTTGCGTCATACTATATTTTTTCATCAACGATCATACCAGCTAATTTTTGCATTTGATAAAATGCATCTAACAAACGTTCTGGTGGTATTTCTTTTATCACCTCATCTGTATCTGTATCCACTAAATGAACATAATATTTATTTAACCCCTCATGAAAAACAAATTTCGATGATGTATGCTCTAATTGTAAAAACTCATTAATAGATTCCACTGCCTTTTCCAATTTATCTTTGGAAAATACCTCTGTATCAGTAGTATTTGATTGTTCAGCTACTTTCTCAATTAGTGTAAATGTCCCTTGCTGTAATTGAGTGTTTGCTACTTGCTTCGTGGCACTACCTTGTGCTACTGATATTGAAGTTTGTTGCAATGAACCATCTAATTTTTGTGAATCAACACGCATAGTACACGCCTCCAAATTATTCAATACTTTGTAAACTATTTATCGGCATCATTTCTACTTTTTCCACAACAAGCTATTATTAAAATTGAAAAATGTTCCTTTAGCAACGTAATTATTTAACAAAATTTAGGGTGTTAAGAGTTTATATAATGTAGTTATAGAATTTCTTTAGGAAACCTGCACTACATGACATTGGTATAAGAAATTGAAAAACATAGTCAATTCAACGGCATTCGCTATTTTTAGAAACAATCGTCAAATATTTTAATACTGTATCAATAGCCTCTGTCACTTCCAACACCTCTTCATCTACTTACAAAAAAACCATTGTTTATTAGAATGAATCAAATTTCTAATCGCATATTACATGTAATATGTTTGTACCATTAGTATTAAAGCCTCCCGATAGCTAGCAGTACACAACGTCAATTTGGACAACCGCTAACCAGTGAAGATAAACGTCAAATAGCGCCCGTCTGTTTTTTCAGGGACGCTAAATGACGATTACTTTCTTCTAAAAAACCTCCAACTAGAATCACTTTCATCATTGTCTCATGACAGCGGAATTAGTTGATGGTGTGCTGTATTAAGTGCTTACTTTAAATCTAACTAACTAATGTCTATCTTGCAGAGGATATTTCTATATAATAAATTCTCTAATCTTCAATCATTTTTGTAGCAATTATTGCATTATTACTCATCAGACAAGGTATATTATCTATTATAGGATACGCAAGCAAACTTTCCTTTGAATAATAACAATTTCCTATTTTATGTAATGGAGTTTTCGTTATAGGACAACATAAATCTACATTTATTTTTCCCTTTTCATTCCGATTCTCTTTTTCTATTACTATTACATTAGCTGGATTTAATGGATTCATATTAAAATTCAAAGGATAGCTTTCAGCAATTTTATACCCTAAGCTTTCTATATGCATTTTCAAATTTTTTACGTATCCTAACTTGTCCATCCTTTTTTGTATTTCTTCAGTACCATTTTCATAACATGGTTCCACTAATACGATATACTTATTGGCAACTCTATATAACTCTTCTAATGCTTCTATTTCTTTTCCTCCATTTGGTTCAAGTGCATGAATTGTATAAACAATATCGACTGCATTATTGGCCAATGGAATATTAAACATATCGCCTGTAAACAACTCAACATTCGGAATATTATGTTCTTCAACTAACTTTTTTGCATATTTTATTCTTGACCATGATAAGTCCAACCCCAGAATTTTTGAATAATGATTTTTAGTAGATTGCATAATTTCTACTAGAGAAGTTGCTTCTCCTATCCCTACTTCTAGAATAGAGGAACTATCTTTTAAATCATCAATAGTTTTAACTACTTGCTGTAAATGTTGCTTTTTCATTTCTCTATTTTCTTTAAAAGCTTTTGTATACTGCCCTGCTTGAAAGTCATAGCTTATTAAAATATCTTCGGTAGTATTTTGTTGCGTATTCGTCAATTCTTTTAAGTATTGAGTAATATTTTGATTTTTTTGCTCATACAGTTCTTTTATTCTTTTTAATAATGCCAATTTATTCATTAAAAAATCCTTCTTTCTACATCCACATTTTTTCAAAAACTAAATTATGTAAAAATAAGTTTATATTTTCTCTGAGAGCTTACTTACAATATACTTAACCTCTCTATCACTTAATTCCTGATGTATAGGCAATGTCAATGCTTTCTCATACCACTTTTCAGCAATAGGACAAAGCCCTTTTTCATAACCAAATTGTGTATAGTAAGGATGCCAGTACACAGGTATATAGTGAACATGTACACCTATATTCTCCGCGCGCATCTTTTCAAACACTTGCTTGCGGTTTGCATATTCAAGCTGAATCATGTATAGATGCCAACCAGAATTTGTTCCATCTAATTGTGTTGGAGTAATAATGCCCTCTACATTTTTTAAAGCTGATGTATACAGTGATGCAATTTCTCTGCGACGTTCAATAAATGTATCAAGTTTTGCCATTTGAGAAAGACCTAGTGCTGCTTGTAAATCCGTCATGCGGTAGTTGTAGCCAAGCTCTGTCATTTCATAATACCAGGCCCCTTGCTCATTTGCGAAAGGCGTTTGTTCAATACCATGGCTTCGAAATTTTAAAAGCTTATTATAATAATCTTCATTATTTGTAACGATTATGCCACCTTCAGCGGTAGTAATTGGCTTAACAGGATGGAAGCTAAACATTGTCATATGTGCTTGTGTGCCTACTTTTCGTCCTTTATAATCAGCACCTAATGAATGTGCACCATCTTCAATTACAATTAAATTATGTTCGTTTGCAATCGCCATAATTTCATCCATATCAGCAGGTTGTCCCGTAAAATCTACAGGAATGATTGCTTTCGTTTTTTCGTTAATATTCGCTCGAATTTGTTTTGGATCGATATTATATGTCACCGCATCAATATCTGCAAAAACGACTTTTCCACCAACGTAGCGAACACAGTTGGCACTTGCCGCAAAGGTAATTGGAGATGTAATTACTTCATCGTCTTCACCAATATTTGCTGCGTAACAAGCACCATGTAGTGCCGCTGTGCCATTACAAAAAGCGACAGCATATTTTGCACCGACGTAATTTGCAACTGCTTGCTCAAATTCAGCAACTTTCGGTCCTTGCGTTAAAAATGGTGAGCGCAATGTATCAATAACAACTTGAATATCTTCGTCATCTATTGACTGTCTACCATATGAGATAAAATGATTTGGCTTTTCCATATTCCTTCCTCTTTTCGCTATTAAAGTAGTAAATCCCAACTTAGCGGTGTACCTTTTTCTACATCCTTTTTAATTGTTTTTCCTAATACTAAATCATAGTATTTGGTAGAAAGTCCAAAGCCAGGTCTCACGTTACGCAAGTTATCTGCACTAAGTACATCTCCAGCTTTTAAATTTGCACCAATATACAACGAGCGGCGGAATATTTTGGATTTTTCTTCAGTTTCTGTAGGACCATAATTTACTTTCCCTAAACTTTGCCATGCACGCTCTGCTTCTTCCACAAGCATTTTCAATTCATGCGGTTCCATAGAGAACGACGAGTCTACCCCACCATCTGAGCGTGCCGTCGTGAAATGCTTTTCAATAACTGTCGCTCCAAGCGTTACTGCAGCGACTGATACACCAACACCCATCGTATGGTCAGATAAGCCTATTTCGGTATTGAATAATTCACGCATATGTGGAATAGTTGCTAAATTAGAATTAGCAGGTGTCGCTGGATATGTGCTAGTACATTTCAATAAAATAATTTGTTCATTACCTTCCGCACGAGCTGCACGTACTGCCTCATCCAACTCCGCAGCGCTTGCCATCCCCGTAGAAATAATCATTGGCTTTCCTGTTTTCGCTACTTTTCGAATAAGAGGAATATCAACATTTTCGAATGAAGCAATTTTATACGCTGGTACATTTAACTGTTCTAAAAAATCAACGGCTGTTTCGTCAAATGGGGAGCTAAATGCAATCAGTCCTAATTCATTGGCACGATCAAAAATTGCTTTATGCCATTCCCATGGTGTGTATGCTTCTTGGTATAAGTTGTAAAGCGAATTCCCCTTCCAAATATTCGCATCATCCTCAATAAAAAACTCTCCTGTATGTACATCAAGCGTAATCGTATCTGGTGTATATGTCTGTAATTTTAGTGCATCTACTCCTGCTTCTGCTGCTAGTTCGACTAAATGTAGTGCACGCTCTAATGATTTATTGTGATTGCCCGACATTTCAGCAATAATAAACGGTTTTGTATGTTGTCCGATTTCTCTTTGTCCAATTTTAATCATTTCATCAACTCCAATATTTCTTTTAACCATGCATTCGGCTCATTATTTTCTGTTAGATGTAATGCCGTATGACTCATTTCGTTTACTTGTACATTAGCTAATAATTGTCTATATGTTTCAACTGTTACTTGCTCATACCAACCCAAATTAATCGTTACACCTAATTGTTCAGCATATATAGTACCTTCTTTTTGATTATCGGCAACAATCGTCGAACTTGAAGGAAGGCCTAAATAGCAACGTTCCCAGAGAGTACTCCCCCCAGCCCCAATCGCAAAATCAGCTTGTTGCATAAGCTTTGCCATATAATCAATTTGACAGTGATAATAATAGTTCCTTTTTTCGCAAATGTTTTCAATATGTTCTTTCATCGGATTACTACTACCAACAACAACATCAATATGCGTAAATTGGGAACCTTCCAAAGCACTTAATACTTTCATTGTTTCATTTGTAGGATCACTTCCGCCCATAAAAATGAATAGACGCTCAATTTTATTTTTTCGCTGTTGGAACTGTTGACGTGCGATTATAAATTCATCACGTACAATTAAATATTTTGGACCTAGTAGTTTCACACAATCTATAGGTACTTTGCTATCATAACGAGCTTCAAAGTTTGGATATACATTTTGATCAATCAATAAATCACAATCATGTTCCCGAGCCAAGTCATCAATAACAACAATTTTAGCTGTGTATTGTCGCACTGATTGCTCCCATTCTTTATTCATTTGATAATGATCAATAATGTATAAATCTGCTTGCTGTGCAGCTGTAATATTTAAGAAACCTTTGCTTGCAACAAAATCAATTAAATGCCCCGGTAACCACTCCATCCAAAAAATCACATGACAACCGTTACGTCGAAGATTTTTAGCGATTGTCAAGCAACGCATCACATGTCCGCTACCAATACTAACAGAGGCATCCGTACGAATAATAACTTTCATTAAATCACCGGCTTCTGCTCAATATGTGCATTGATTTCAGCTATTTCAGGGTGAGCTTGTAAATATTGAATCACTTCAACACTTGAAACAAGGGGATTTTTAAAGTGCGAAGCAATAGTTGTAATGAGTTCGTAATCTTCTTCTGTGTCTAAAGTAATCCGCAATGCAAGTGCTTGACGGTTGGCAGGCACATCAAATATTGCTGTTGTAAATTGCTCATTAAATTCATAAGCGTAATATGTCACATGCTCTCGGTGGCGTAACTCTTTACCTAGTTCATGTATAAGTAGTAGTGATTCATAAGAAATAATTTCTACAGCTAATCCACGTGGTAATGATCCGTTCAGTAACATTACATTTTTTTGCTCTCTTTCCATCTTTGCTAACATCTCGCCTGCCATTTCATAGTCTAAAAAAGGACAATCCGAAGTGACACGCATAACATAATCTGGCTCATATTTTTTCGCACATTGTACATAACGATCTAACACATCGTCCTCAGATCCGCGATAATAAGCAACGTGATGCGTTTTACACCACCGTACAATTGCATCATCTTGGGGCAACACACTCGTTGCTATCACTACTTCAGCTACACCTTCAATAGCACGACAACGTGTAATAACGTACGATAATACATCTTGATTGTGTAACGGTTTTAATACTTTCCCAGGTAGACGTGTAGAACCGGTTCTTGCTTGAATGATAACAATTGTTTTCATTTTATCACCTTAATATTAAATATTTTGTTTACTTCATCAGTAATTATAGCTTTGTTTTCCAACCATTCATCTCTCAAAATACTAAACACATGCACATTTTCAAAAAAATCTTTTCTTTTAATATGGGCTCTCAATATACCTTCTTTTTTAAATCCTAATTTTTCATGATAACGGATACTAATGTTATTTGATTCTAAAACTTCACCATATACTTTTACTAATGGATAGTTAGTAAAAATATAATCCAATGCTACTAATCCTAATAGGAGTCCCGTACCCTTAGATGTATTCTCTGCTCCAATATAAAATCCCCAATAACAATGTAAATTTACTTCATCTATGTTATTAAAATTCACAATACCTACTGGTGTATCATTTACTGAGAATATTTTCGATAATTTATTCTTACTTTTTTCCAACGAATGATACCATTCTAAGTGTTGTGTCCAGTTTATTAGTTCATCATTGTACATTACAGAGCGTATATTCTCTTTATTTCGCCAATCAAGTATCATTTCAAGATTGCTTTCTTGAATATCTATAAGTTCCGCCTTCATATCCACACTCCCTCCAAGTTGAGACACTCTAAACTTTTACTATGTATACAAGAAAAGCTATAAGATAACGTTTATGTTCGTCATCTAATAGCTTCTTAAGTTTCCTATTTCCCTAATAACATAATTTTTATTAAATTATGTTATCATCATTTATTTTTTGTAAATTCCCTTGGTTGTCTTTAACCAAATTTCCCATATCATCTACTTTAAATAAAGCTTTATTAGTGAATTTATCACAAATAGAAATGAATTCATCCAAAGAGATTTCTAATGGTTCTATAATCTCTTCTAGCGGTTTGTCCAAATAAGACCACGGGAATTGGCCATCATGTTTTCTTACAATTTTCATTCCTTCTTCTCTAGTCAATCTTCCTCGACGAATATGCATAGAAACTAAATCAGAGGCTCTTCCATAGCCAAATTTTAGAAATTTAAAGTAATCATGAATTCCTGTTTGATAGTTATCAAGGTTTTCATAGTCTACTGCGGATCCTTCAATTGTTTTCCCCCATGAAGTAAACCCATGTGCTTGTGATAAAAGATAATTTGTATATCCATCCCATGGTAAATAGTACCCTAAAAATAAGCCAGTTACGCCTACTGTCTCTAATTCTTCGTTTGTCGGGTATGTGTATGGTATTAAATCCTTTTCTTTTAACTCTTCTTTCCCAAGTAAATTTTTACTATCTAACCCTAAAAGCCCCGCGTATTTATCTAAAAACTCTCTATCAGAAATATTTTTATTAGACGCCGCTGGTCCACCATATTCATTTTGGGGATTTTCACCCCATATTAATAATGGCACATTAAATTTAACTGCCATTTTCACAGGTACAGTAAATATGCCTGCATGCTCTGGCCACGAAATATCCCCAACTTCTCTTAATCCGATGCGATTTAGTTTTTTTCTAACAATTTTATTTGCAGTTATTTCTATATAATCTACACCTAAATCTTTAATGTTCTCTATATTTTTTCTTCCGATTTCAGTTAAATGGCAAGTTGTACTTGTTATACATAAAGGGTTCATTCCAAATTCTAAAAGTTTAATTACCTGGTATGTACTATCTTTTCCACCACTAACCGGAACGATACAATCCCAATTAGAACCGTCTTTTGATTTATATTTATCAAGAATTTGAATTAACTCTTGTTTTCTAAGTTGCCAATCCACTGTTTCACGATTTTCAAAATTTCTACATGCATCACATACACCTTCATCATCAATAATTAGATGTGGTTTCGTATTTGGTAAAACGCACTTTTTACAATATTTTATCATAAGGTATATCCATCCTTTTATATCAACATAATTTATTTATTATATTTTAATTTTTCTTTAATAAAAACCACGTTATGTCATCTAATGGGAAGTTTGCGTCTTTATGATAAACAAAGCCATAATCAACTAACTCTAAATCACCATACTGTTCCATTATCTCTCCAGCAAAATCACGCTTAAATAATTTATTTGAATGGCCTCTATAATCAATCGCTATAGGGCTTGGATTATAGTATTCTGCTATACAAATATATTTTGAAGAACTATTATATAATTTCTCATATACATTTTTTAATTCTTCAGGATTAATGTGGATTAGCACACCTTTTATTAATACAAAATCATATTTCTTTTGAGGATTATAATCTAAAATAGATTCGTTAAAGACTTCTTCATTAATAACAGTTTTTAAAGCTTCACTTGCTTGTTCATTAATTTCTATTGCAGATGTTTTTAAATTTGGTTTAATAATGTTCAGTGCTTTCAAATTCATTCCAATATTCGCACCGAATTCTATAAATGTTGTGACATCTTTCGTTTTCTCCATAATCTTCGAAAATAGATTAACATTGCTCGATAGAAGTTGTAAGTCCCTATTTCTCATCACATAATTATCACCAAATTCACCAAACCAAAACTGTTCTTGTTCTGTTTTAAACATAGTATTATCCTCTTTCACATGTTGATTATTAGTTTTTCTAATTCTTCTATCGTTAGCCAATCCGAATTATTATTACTCGTATAGGTAAATCCTTCAGATATACTCTTACCTTCATTCGCATTCTCGTGTGACCACCAAGTAAATTCTGGTTGAATCACATAGTACGTATCAAACTCGCGTGTATGACGTGCATCATCTTCCATAATCATCGCTTCATGTAGCTTTTCACCTGGTCGTATACCGACAAAATCATACCTACAATCTGGTGCAATCGCTTTTGCTAAATCCATAATATTCATGCTAGGAATTTTTGGCACGAAAATTTCCCCTCCATGCATGCGCTCAAGATTATCAAGAACAAATTGTACGCCTTGCTCAAGTGTAATCCAAAAACGTGTCATACGTTCATCTGTGATTGGAATAACACCCGTATGTTTGACTTTCTTAAAGAAAGGCACAACACTCCCCCGACTACCAACAACGTTGCCGTATCGAACAACAGAAAAGCGTGTTCTCTTTTCTCCAACATAGGAATTCGCTGCCACGAATAGCTTGTCTGATGCTAGTTTTGTTGCACCATACAAGTTAACAGGTGAGCAAGCTTTGTCCGTTGAAAGAGCAATTACTTTATCGACGTTTCGATCAATCGCAGCTTCAATAATATTTTGTGCACCGTTAATATTTGTTTTTACTGCTTCAAATGGATTGTATTCACAAGCATCAACATGCTTCATCGCAGCTGCATGAATCACAATATCAACACCATCGAAAGCTCGGTACAAACGATCTTTATCACGCACATCGCCGATAAAGAAGCGAATGCGTTCGTCTTGGAATTCTTGCTTCATTTCATATTGTTTTAATTCATCTCGGCTAAAGACGATAATTTTTTTCACGCCTAATTCTAACGCTTTTCGCGTGAGTTTTTTACCGAATGAACCCGTGCCGCCCGTTACTAATATTGTTTTATTTTTTAACACATTCATATGTTCCACCTTATTTTCCTCTTTTTTTACTGTTGATAATCATCCATTTTCTACTCAATCGTTACTTCTTTGCCTGTTTTTATTTGCCAATCTGTTGCACGCATCATTTGCATTAACTCGGCTGCAAGTTCATAAATACTGCCTAAGTATGCATAAGAAATTTCTATAAATTTCTCCGCTTGTTTTTTTGGATTTTTTTCAAAATCAATTTTTTTATAGTTTTCATTGAACTTTTGATGTTGTACTTTTATGCCCGCCTTTATAATAAATTGATGAGCATCACTTTCGATAACCTTCTTGAATACTTTATTAAATTCTAAAATTAAGGAATTAATAGAGTTATATAGCTTTGCCTCATAATTTTCAACTATTTTATTAGCCCATTTCACAGAAACATCAATATCTTCTAACATTTGTTGGTAGCTTTCCATAATTGCTTCAAATTTCTCTTGTCCTTGCACATATGCCGGCTTTTCAATTACCCACTGTGGTGTCGTAATATTTCCTTCGGTTAAATAGGTTTCCCGCACTTCTGCAAGTGGTATATACTCCGTACCATGAATATGTGCCCCTTGCCTTGTTGTATTAATGACACGTCCATATGGATATTTTTGAATAGTGACTTCTAATCCACGTTTCATACGCATAAAACTTTCGTTTGTTACTATATCATGACCGTGCACGTCTTTAACAGTGACCATCTTTTTCTTTTGCTCTTCTGTTATAGTATTTTCAAAATCTTCATACTGAATTCCCTGTGCATAATAAGTATCGTTCACATAACCTAAGTTTTGACCGACTAAAATAATCGGTGCCATATTTAGCTTTTTAACGACTTGTAATGTCATAACCGCAATAGACGGTGAATCTTCAATAATGACTTTTGGGGAAATACGTAGAATATTGCTCGATAACGTATCAGCACTCGTAACCATATGGACGAGTTTGCCCGGGTAATGCATAATCGTCTCACAACCTACAGAAGTCCCGAAAACTAATGGAACATTCGTAATATTTTCCTCTTTAATCTTTTTTATAACATTTTGATTAACCCCTTCTGGGTCATATGAAAACACTGCGTGTGGTGTAATTTGTGCATGAAGCAACGCATTAATGGCTGATCCGACAGCAAAAATATAAGCGGATTCTTCCTCTTTAATTGCTTTCAATAATGGTAATTCTTCATTTAGGGATGGTCCTGCTGCAACAATAATGACTGGCTTATCATCAAAAATTTTCTGATATTCTACACTAATGATGTTAGATGTTTTAATTGTTTTTGGATAATTTAATAAAGAATTGACAATCCAACGATGCTGAAAACTAACGTTTACACCTAAAGAATCACGTGTATGCTTTAATAGCTTCACTAAATTTTGCTGTGTTTCTTGTATTTCTTCACCGTAGAGACGCTGATAAGAAGGCCAAACCATCGTCACTGTTTCTTCTGTGAAGTTTTTTGCTAATTTTTCTAAATCCTTTACATCATGTAGGGAAACGAATAATTCTGAGATGTTATTCGTTAATTTATGTCGTTGCAAATAATTAAATAAAATTGCTTCATTCGGTTCATAAATCGTTAATTTCACCGATGGGTTTTGAGCGACTATTTGTGCAATATGATAGCCCAAGCCAATCCCAATTATAAAAATATGTGAACTGTCCGCTAGTTGAGGGAAGCGCTGTAAAAATGTATCGACCTCTCGTTGTGGATCATATTTACTATGTATTTGGACGAGTTTCCCTTCATTCCAAATAGCGAGTGAATCGTTTCCGTTACGAGCTTGTTCAACGACGATTGATGCCTCATTTGCTACCGGCTCATACGATTGCATACGTGCATATGTCGTTTCGTTTAAATTTTTTAATAAGCGACGATTATCTGTTAACATATAACGGTTACCCCTTTTTTATTTTTGCGTAAAAACCCATTCACTTGCACTTAAAAAAATTGGAACAAGCTCATATTCAAATAAATCTGCGGTTAGTGTTAAATCTTGATTTTCTAATGCTTCATTAATTTCTCTCATGACCCACTGTACTTCTTCAATGCGACTATTTATTGTCCAACCTTGTCCTTGCATTGCATGTTCTACAGTAAGTAGCCACTCTAACCCTTCAGCAAAGTTCGCGATAGATTGGAATGCTTCTACAACCTCTTCTTGACGTAAGGTATTCGCAATTGTTTGACATCCTTCACTAATGTTACCCACGTAGTCATAATATGTATTTTTTAATTCCGTTAACTCATTCTGCATAGTTATCACCTTTTCAAAAATCCTATTTTTCTTTATATCGACATTCTCTGCAAAGAGTTAATAAAAAACAAGCCAGTAGGAAAAGTAAATTTCCTACTAGCTTGTGAGTTATTCTATCAATTAACCTAATAATTGAAGAACACCTTGTGGTTGTTGGTTAGCTTGCGCAAGCATAGATTGAGCAGCTTGAGTAAGGATGTTGTTCTTCGTGAATTCCATCATTGAAGCAGCCATATCTGTATCACGGATACGAGATTCAGCAGCTGTTAAGTTTTCAGAAGAAGCACCTAAGTTATTGATTGTGTGCTCTAAACGGTTTTGAACCGCACCTAGTTTTGCACGCTCAGAAGATACTTTTGAAATTGCTGCATCAAGTACTGTTACAGCATTTGCAGCATTTTCATGTGATGATAAGTCTAATGCTGACTCAATACCTGTAGCATTTGTTCCATCATTTACTGTTTTATCAGATGTAAAGCCTTTTCCTGCACCAACGATACCAAGTGCAGATGCACGCATATCTTCAACTGAAACAGATAATGCTTGGTGTTCATTCGCACCAATTTGGAATTTTAGTGACTTATCTTCTGTATTTTCTTTTACTGTTTCTGTTTTCGTTTCTGTTTCAAGTTTGAATGTACCACTTGCTGCACCAGAACCCGCTGTAAATTTAAATGAAATACCGTCTGCGCTAAAGTCTAGATCAGTACCTGACGTCACACCATTAAATTCATAAGTTGCTAAAGCTGTGCCAGATGCATTTTGTAAAGTAACTGTTACCTTACCTGAAGCTGTACCATCATGAGCGACTTTCACACTGCTTAAGCCATCTAGTTTAGAACCGCTTACTGTGATATTCCCCATTACAGCATCGCCGCCTGAAATAGCAGCATCAGTTAATCTTGGTTTATCGCTTAAATCGTAATCGCCAGTTGTTGCATTACCTTTAACTGTAATTGTAGCTTTTTCGCCAGCTTTCCAGTTTTTCGCTTGTTCTCCAGTGAAGGAGAATTTAATACCTTGGCTATCGTATGAATATGTGTCAGTCGACTTATCGTAGCTTAAATCTGTTGTAAGACCACTTAATGTTAAACCGCCTGAATCAGCTAAGCCGTTTGTTTTTAATGTAAAGCCGCTTCCAGTGTTTTCGATTTCAATCGTACCTGAACCTGAAATTTTTGACCAGTCAAAACCGTTGTCAGCTTTACCAGTAATTGAAACTTTGAAATCTGCAGAGTTGCCAGAATCACTCCATGCTACTGAGCTTTTTCCTGCTACAGTAACTGTGCCATCTTTTGCAAGTGTTGTGCTTACTGTTTTTGAAGTACCACCGAATTGTGAAGAAAGATCACCGTTCAGTAATTTTTTCGTGTTGAACTCTGTTGTATTACCGATACGGTTGATTTCTGAAGTTAATTGGTTGATTTCTTTTTGGATTTCTTCACGGTCACCAGTTGTGTTTGTATCGTTACCAGCTTGTACAGCTAGCTCACGCATACGTTGTAAAATTGAGTGTGTTTCGTTAAGAGCACCCTCAGTAGTTTGGATTAAAGAAATACCATCTTGTGAGTTTTTAGATGCCATATCTAAACCACGGATTTGTCCACGCATTTTTTCAGAGATTGCTAAACCAGCAGCATCGTCTCCAGCGCGGTTGATTTTGAATCCTGAAGATAATTTTTCTAATGCTTTAGAAGTTTGCGTGTTGTTGAACGCAAGATTACGGTGCGTATTTAACGCAGAAATATTGTGTTGAATTCTCATTTGGAATTCCTCCTTGAATAGTGTATTGTGCATCCCACATCCGTGTGGAATATGTATAGCAAAAGTTTCCTCTTGCCTAACAATCTTTATATCGTATTAGAATCGCAATGTTTAATAGTTTTAAAAAATATTTTTATATTTTTTATGCACTCCAATAAACTCTCATAATACCTATTATTTAGAATTTCATAATAAGTACGGGTAAACAATTATTTTCTTTTTAGCTGGTCTATAAAACTCGGTACAACATTTAATGCTGCTCTGTTTTGTTCCCTAATGGCTTCAAAAATTTCTGCACGGTGTACCTTAACTGCTTTGGGCGCTACTATTCCAATTTTTATTTGGTCTCCCTCTATAGCTAATATTTTTATTTCTATATTATCCCCAATCATGATAGACTCATTTTTTTTTCGCGAAAGCACTAACATTTATTTTGCACTTCCTTCCAAAGGTTGCATTGGAAAGCGTAATGGGTATTGTGCACTATCTAATAACACAATTTGTTTGCCAAGCCGTTTATTAATATTAATAATAACTGGTGCTAATAGATTGAGTGTGGAGTCTGCAAATTTTTCATTCATTGTGACAATAGAATAAGCTACAACATCTTGTTCTTCTTCGATTTGGAGATCATTTCTGTCTTCCTCACTAATCTCAAAAGCATAATCAGCTTTAAAAGCAAATGGATATGCTAATATAAAACCAATTTCTGCATTTTTCACGGATTGTAGTATTAGTAAAGGGATATCTGCATCTATAGGGATTAAGATAAATTCTTTTTCATCTCTAAAACCAGGTAATCCCTCGTTAAATTTTACGATCTCATCGTTATTAATTTCTATTTCACCTAAAAACTTTGTTTTAATTTTCATTTATAGCACTCCTTTACACCGTTACATCAACATCTGGTCTTTGTACCATTGTCCCATTTACTTTTCCAGGTGTATAGTCGATACTCGGCTTGTTCACCTTATGTTCAATTTTAGGTGCTTGTTGCTCAATATGAACGTCTGTTGTACCTGGTGTGTAATCTATTTTTACCGATCCGATTGAAGGTACAAATTTTATATTGTACGGTCCAGGACGTGAAGGTCCATGATTTTGTTTTGCTATATTCTGAATAGTGCTACGTCCTTGCTCTTTTCCAGATTGAAGCATAATCTGTCTACCTTCATCCACTCGACGCTTTATTCCTGATAGATTTTCTTGTTTTCCTTCCTCAGCAAAATTTTTAGAGGATTCTAAAGGACCAATCAAACCTAAATCTCGTCGTGCTTGTGAAGAATCTATTTTTAATTTTCCTCTAGTTGTATTAATTTCTAAGATTGCAGCGGGCTGTTCAATACTTTGAGACGCTTTAGGCTGCTGGATTTTTTGGACTGGATCCTGTATAGTATATTCCATTTTAATGTCGGTTATATTGATTTGTATTTGAGGAATCTTCATATACTATTTCTCCTTCAACAAAGCGCTTGAGTATTGTCTACTCAAGCGCTTTGTTCTTAAATTACTTATAATTCACTTTCAGAAGATATTCTAAGTTTAATCAACAAATTATATATTTTTATCTTATAAAATCAACTAAAGTCTGTTGAATAATTTTTGCACCTACTGATAAAGCCGCTTGATGAATAGACTCTGCTGTAACCATTTCAGTGATTGCTTCTGAATAATCCACATCTTCATTTTCGGATAATTGTTTTGTAATATTTATTTTATGGATATCTAATCGATTTTCCATCATCTCCACACGATTTTGTTTTGCACCAACCTCTGCTCGAGTAGCAAGTAAGGCAGCCTGAACGTCTGAAAAATCAGTACCCTTAGCTGAAGGATCATCTATATTGATAACCCCACCAAGTAAATCACTAATATCTGTAGCATTATTTGTGTCTGAGCCTGCTTTCAGAGCCTCTGATATTTTATTCATAAATTGATCAACTTGATTAAACAATTCAAAACCAACTGCATTTACTGGTAACTGAATATTATCAAATACCTCAATTTTAACATCTTGATCCTGAGCAGTTAATGTTGGTGCATTAGGCTCGTTAAACAATGGTAAGGACTGTGTTGTTCCGTCAGCTTTTTTTAATGTCATATCTTTAAAACTATCAAAAGGATTGATTAAATTATTATCTTTATCTAAATATGTGCCATTTAACACTCTTCCTGTTTTCATGGGAATGCTTTGACTTTCTAAATAGGTTTTTAGCACATTTGGATCTGTATCAGCAATAGCATTATCTAAATCATCAACAGCTTGTTGTGCAGCTGCAATTGCTGTTGGGTCACCAGATGCAGTTGCATCAGTTAAATTTTTCTGTAATGTATCATAATGCTTTTGAATGGCCTCTTGATCATAATATTTCACATCTACATACAATGGTTTTTGTGTATTTGTTCCTGTAAATAGATACTTCCCACCCACTTGTGTATTACCTAAATCACGTATCTGTTCACGGATTTGATCAATTTCTGCTTTTATTTTTTCTCGATCATCTGCTGTGTTTGAATCGCTGGCTGCTTGAATAACGAGCTCTTTTACACGGTTAAGTGCTTCTCCAACTTCCCCAAGTGTAGAGTCTGTTGTATCAAGCCAGTTAGTTGCCTCTCCTATATTACGTTTATATTGTTCAACTCTATCAATAGAAGTTCGATAACTCATTCCCTTTACTGCTACTACTGGATCATCTGAGGGACGAGTTATTTTTCTTCCAGAATCAATCTGATTCTGTAATTTAGACATTTTGCTATAACTAGCGTTTAGGTTTCGAAGCATATTGCTTGATAGCATTGATTGTGTAACCCGCATTAATTAATACTCCCTTCAAATTTAACTTACAAGCCAACTCGTCCCATACCATTAATAATTTTATCTAATGTTTCATCTACCACTGTTATCATACGAGCATTCGCATTATAAGCTTGTTGGAATGTAATCATGTTCGTCATTTCTTCATCCAGCGATACTGAGCTCATGGAGGCACGATTATTTGCCACATTTAGTAAAAGCGATTCTGAGTTTGTTTGTAGTCGGATAGATTCTTGACCATTCACAGCCATTTGTCCAACCATCCCTTGATAATAGGATTGGAAGGTGGCTCCAGATAATCCTATATCAGCAGGTATATCTACATTTTTATTCATAAACTGTTGGGTTGTCCCAGCTTTACTATCATCAAAATTAAATTTTTGTAAATTGGCTAATTCTATTGCCCATTTACCATTACCCTCTTCTCCTTCACCGCTTGAAGCAGCTAATAAAGAAGGGCTCTTCACAAACTTTTCATTAACTTTTATAGATGCAGCTGTAAATTTACCAGTTAAAGGATCTGCACCTATAAATAAATCAGGTTCCTCTGCCTTTTTACCATCTAATTGATACCCTTCCGCATGCATAGCATTAAAGAGCTGTGCAAAGGAATTGACCAATTTATCAAATTCCGCAAGCATTTCTGGGTAGAGTCCTTTTACTGTAGTTACCCCAGCAACAGATTGTTCATAACCATACGAATCAATAAGTGAAACAAATCTTCCCTTCGATGGTTCTAACTCATCGTATGAGATAGTTTCACTATCAGGATCGTTAGGTATTGGTTTAACAGGTGGCTCACCAAGTTTAGAAACATTTATTTGCTTAAAAACATTTGATAGCGAGTCGCCATTAATATCCTTATCAGCCTCATTACCTGTAATCGAAATTTCCACATAATTTTTTCCACTCACTAATGTAATAGGATCCCCATTTGGATAGGGAGTAAACTTTATAGTTAGACTTCCTTCAGCAACATCTGAAGCAAGCCCACCTGATGGAACCCTTTCAATTGATACAGGGATAAATTCGTTTAATTGATCAACTAAAACATCTCGTGCATCATATAAATCATTGGGAACATATCCGTTTGGCTCAACCTCTTGAATTTGCTTATTTATTGCGGCAATCTGTTTTAATAAGGAATTAATATTATTTTTAGAAACGTTGATTTCATTGCCTAAATTTTGTTGGATAGATTTCAACTGAGTATCATTGTAATTAAAGGCTTCAGCTAAAGCTTGTGCTTTCGAAAGTGCCACTTTACGTGCAGCAGTGTCTTCAGGATTAGCCCCAACATCTTCTAAAGCTTTCCAGAAATCATTAAAAGCTTGATTAATACCAAATTCTGATGGTTCTGAGAGAACATCTTCCATTTGGGAAATCGCCTTCGTTCTTGATTCCCAATACCCCAACTTATTTGTTTCTTGACGATATTGGCGATCAATAAACTCATCGCGAATACGTTGGATAGATGTTGCTTCGACACCTGTCCCAAGATGACCAGGATATGAAGGCGAATTTAGTCCGGCAGTTGGAAAACCAGGTGTTGCTTGCATATTTACTCGTTGACGAGAGTAGCCTAATGTGTTGGCGTTGGAAATATTGTGACCTGTTGTATATAAAGCACTTTGCTGCGTGAAGAGACCACGTTTACTAGCTTCTAAGCCCATAAATGTTGAGCGCATGTTTTTTCCTCCCTTGTTATGCTTGTGAATCGAAATATGATTTTTTAGCTATATTGTTTGTGCCACGGACCTCATTGCTGGAATAGTTCATTTGCTCTGTACGTGGTCTTACTGCATCTAATGTTAGGTTGACGATTTGTAAGGATTGGAAAACGAGTTTTTGATTTAAATCATTTTGTTTTCGTAGGTCATTGATAATTTGCATTAAACGTTCGCGAACTGCTGATAGTGTTGCTTTGTCAGCTTGTTGTTCAGCAGCCTCGATGACATCCGCGACAGTTGTTTTGTCAGCTGAAGCAAGTCCCTTTGCTTCAAGGTAGTCCGTTACCTGTTTCTGACGCTGTTGCTCGAGCTTATCGATGGCTGCTACGTGCGCCTGCTCATCCTTGAGCAATTGGTCTAGCGCTTCGATATCGCCAGCTTTAATAATTTCTGTTTTTTTAAATGCTAGTTCGAGTAAGCTTTTATGCATTCTCTCTAGCATTGTTAGTGTAGAACTAATTGCTTCTACAGACATATCGTTATACACCCTTTCTGCTATTCCCTAGAAACGATAATATTTCAGCATATCCTCTGCCACTTTACGCGCATCTACTTTGTATTCCCCAGAAGCAATATCCTTTTTCAACTGTTGAACATGATCTGCTCGCTCCGAACTGTATGTTGAAACACCCCGCATTTCTTGTGCAGCCTTTGAAATTTCAATTTTATCGGCGAAAGATGCCTTGTTTGTATTTGATTTCACATTACGTACTTGGTTTTTATAGGCGTTTACTGCATTAACTCCATAAGATGTAATTTTCATTTCAATACCCCCCATCTCTAAATCCTATCTTACTATTATTTCGGATTGTCTCACATAATGTTAAGTTTTCACATAGAAAAAAGTGTGCTAATTTTGTTTAAAATTAACACACTTGGAGTAATTAACGTTTACGCTCTGAGTGATAGGTTACTCTCTCACGTTCTTCGACACTTTGACGAAACTCTTTGGCAGCTTCAAATGTCCGTAAGTCTGCTTTTAATTCATCTTGACATTTCGAGCAGAGCTTTCCTGTCGTCGTGAGATGACCGCAGTTATCACATGGGTAGCCAAGGTTAGGGAACATTGCTGGCTGTAAACGGCCTTTACGAACCCATTTAAACAGTAAGTCTTTATCCGCTCCCGTTGCTTCCACAATACGTTCTACAGTTGCCGCACGGTTTTCACGTTTACGTAAGAAACGATAAACGATTTGATAAAGCTCCTCCTCTGATTGTGCACACTTATGACACACTTCTCGGACTCCTGTATAATTAAAAAACTCATTACATTTCGGACAATTACGAACCTCTGCCATTGGCCTTTCCTCCTCTTTCTAGCAAATTTATCTACGAATGCTGTCTCATTATCTATTATACATAATGCATTGGTATTTTCATCCTTCAATTAATGTGAAGTATTGGACATTTTTAGCACCCGCCTGCATTAAAACAGTTGTAGCATGCTGTAGAGTTGCCCCTGTAGTTTTTATATCGTCAAAAAGAAGATAATTTTTATGTTCAACTTGTGCTCCCTCCTTTAAGCAAAAAAGTGGAGCTGCCTGTATTCGCTGCTCTCTATTTTTGGAGCTTTGCGTTTCTGTCGTTGTCTTTTCTAATAATTGAATAAAGGGAATATGAGCCGCTTTTAATAGTTCATCAGTATGCGAGAAAGTACGCTCCTGTTGCTTGAGAGGATGCATTGGAATGGGGAGAATAATTGCTTTTTCTTTATTGAGACGATCATAGAGCTCCTGTCGAAATACCTTGGCAAGAGCCACATCTTGAAGAAACTTTAACTGGTGTAAGTAATCCTTCATCGCCTCATTATATTGATAAAGGGATGTAGCAGATTGTGAAGGTACAAAACGAGCGGCGCATCTTTCACATATAGTCGGCGAGAATTGCTTGGTTAGAATCATTTTCCAGGAAATAGTTATTTTTAACGGCTGTGTGCATACTAAACAGTGAGGTTCTATTTTATTCATTCAGAAAATCCCTTCTTATTATAAAATTGAATTTTTGCGCATGCCTCATCCATCTCTGCCGTAATACCGTGATGAAAGAATAGGACATCCCCATCAGGAAATTGAACATTTCGCCCAACTCGACCTGCAATTTGAATGAGAGCATTTGCAGTAAAAATCAATGACTCTGCCCCTATAACAGCCACCTGTACATTGCTGATTGTAATGCCTCTTTCTAATATCGTAGTGGTTAATAAGCCTGGAACTTCTTTATTTCGTAGCTTTAACACCTTCACCTTCCGCTCTGGGTCAGCTGCATGCACAGCTAATATGTCTTCATTTAACCCTTGAAAAAGAGGAGTTGCACGTTTCATTAAGTCAATTGTCGGGAAAAATAGTAAAAAGGGTTCCTTTTGGTGTAAGCGCTCCTCCACCCACTTTTTTAACCTTTTAGGGATTTTACCTCGCTTAAAGCATTTATCATAGCCCCATAAAGAACTTACTTGTGGGATTGGTAATGGATGATTATGATAACGTTTTGGAATAAAAGAGTAGCTTTCTTGCTGGAAAGTATGGAGTAATGATGCTGATGGGGTTGCTGTCACAAATACCAGAGGAGCATTCTCCTTTTTAGCCTTTTCTACTGCTCTTTGTAGAGTTTCATCAAATGTATAAGGAAAAGCATCTGCCTCATCTACAATAATGACATCAAATGCCTTATCAAATCGGTAGAGCTGATGGGTTGTTGCTATAACAAGCTGTGCATAGCCATTTTGGTGAGGTGCTCCACCGTATAAAGCATGAATAACTGTATCCGGAAAAGCCTCTTGAAAGCGTGGATACAGTTCTAACACTACATCTGTCCGTGGTGTAGCAATACAAACACGTAGCCCTCTCTTTAATGCATCATAGACAGTAGGAAAAAGTAGCTCTGTTTTGCCTGCACCGCAAACTGCATGAATTAAATGGGAGCGTTTTGCTTTCACACTTGCCAAGGTTTCATTAGCAGCCTGTTGCTGGAGTTCGGTGTATTGCCCTGCCCATTTTAATGAATGCTTGTTAATTTTTATCGTCTTGGGACCTGTCCAAATCATCAATTTTGTACAGCTACTTACTCTCCCCATTTTAATACAGTGTCGGCAGTACACACATTGTTGCTGACATTTTGAGCAATGGAATTTTGTGAATAAGTGCGGGTCTGTATTGTGACAACGATTGCATTTAATAGCTGGCTTTATTTGAATTCCTTCTATTATACTGACGTATTTTCGCTTTATTGCTTTCTCAATATCTTCAGATGAAAATGGCGAATGTTCTTTTAACCAAATGCGCCCTTCATGAAAATCACGTAATGCTGGGGGCAACAACCAACCCCTATATCTCATTAAAACCTCCCCTTTCATAGAAAAAAGCCTCTACTTTTGCTGTAGAGACTTCTCACAATTCGTTATTTTTTTGTCCATCCTAATCCCATTGACCCTTCACCCAAATGAGTACCAATAACAGGACCAAAATAGCTCAATTTAAAGTTTACGTTTGGGTACGTTGCGGCTAATTGCTCTAGCCATTCTTGGGCTTCAGCAGGGCAATTTCCGTGAATGACAACAGCGTCCATCGCTGCATACTTTTTTGCATCCTCTGCTAGCAATTGTTCCGCACGCTTTAATGCCTTTTTACGTGTTCGGATTTTTTCGAAAGGTACAATTACCTTATCCACAAAATGTAAAACAGGCTTTACTTGTAGTAAGCCACCGATTAATGCAGCTGCAGAAGATAAACGCCCACCACGCTGTAAATGTGCTAAGTCGTCTACAATGAAGTAAGCACGAATAAACTGCTGCATGTCCGCTAATGCTGCAAGTATGTCTTTTGCTGAATGGCCCTCTTTCGCCATTTCCGCTGCTCTTAATACGTAAAAGCCTTGAACCGCACAGGATATTTCACTGTCAAAGGCATAAACATTAATACCTTCCACCATTTCACCTGCCTGCACTGCACCTTGGTATGTTCCACTAATACCACTCGATAAATGGATGGAAATTATCTCATCGTAATCCTTTGCTAGCTCATCAAAAAGAGCAACAAATTCTCCAATTGGAGGTTGTGTTGTTTTAGGAAATTCTTTAGCTCCACGCACCTTATCATAAAATTCAGATGCTGTGATATCTACTTCTTCTGCAAATAATTGACCTGAGATATTAACACTTAAAGGTATCATGTGAATGTTTAAGCGTGCACGTTCCTCAGCTGTATTATATGCAGTACTATCTGTTACGATTGCCGTCCTCATCCATGTCCACTCTCCTATAATTTTTAGTTTACAATCTATTTCTACTTGGTGCAATTGTTGTTGTTGTGTTGTTATTGCTGGCGCTTCGCTTTTGCATAAATGACGGAAAACAAAAAGAAATGAATGTGAAATGAATGACGAACGTCGGATTCCCGTTCTCGCCCTTCTAGAGTTGTGCTAGTAAGCTAGCTTCCATTTCACATTCATTGTCTATGTATAATAGGCATATCTTCACTCAATTGTTATGTTGAATGAAGATAGCTTCTGTTAATTTCCTGTACTTGACTGTGAGTCATCGCCAATATAAAAGACACTCGTCACTTTCCAATCATTGTCCTCTTTCACAAAGACTGTTACCTGACGTCCTGCACTTTCATGTTCGACATTTGTCTCAAGCTGAAGTGAGTGCATTTTCATGTTGGCAAATACTTGCGCCTCTTCTGATTCATACTTTGCAATCGTTACATTTTCTACTTCACGCTTAATATCAAATTGATCAAATACTTCTGATGCATATGTTTTTTCTTCATCGTATTTAAAGCCCTTTGGATTTTTCGAGATTGTATTCATATAACGATCAATTTCTTCAGCATTTAATGCAGCAATATACTCATCAAAAGATGCTAAAATCGCCTTTTCATCTTCCGCTGGTACATTATCAGCCTTTTCTACGTTTCCACCCATCATTTCAAAGCCAACTGTACCATCCTCTATTACTTTATCTCGTTCTTCATCACTCATCTTTTCATCTTTATTACCACAGGCAGTTAACACTAATAAGATTAGAACTGCTAGAAAACTTTTCTTTAACATCAAAAAACCTCCCGCGCATATTGTAGCATATAAATGCTTTCGTAGGAATTTTGTTGTGCATTTTCAACATTTAAGTGCTACATCTTCCTTATGACGCATTAGGCTGTAAAATGTTGCATGGATTGCTAGTTATCAAATTCATACTAATGATTAGTAATGTTACAAAATTGTGAATGACCTGTTCTTCATCATGTAAGTCCAATACAAATTATTACCAAAAAACAATAAAAAACTGTTTTAAAAACTACTTCAATAAAAAGTAGCTTTTAAAAACAGTTTTAGCAATTAGCGTACTTCAACCCAGCCATTTTTAATGGCTGTTACAACTGCTTGTGTACGGTCATTCACATTCATTTTTTGTAGAATACTTGATACGTGGTTTTTAACTGTTTTTTCAGAGATAAACAGTGTCTCACCGATTGTACGGTTTGATTGACCATCTGTTAATAATTGTAATACTTCACATTCACGCTTAGTTAGCAAATGGAATGGACGACGAATTTCAGTTTGATGGAAGTTTCCTTTATTCTCATGTTCTGAAAGTCGCTTGAATTCTGCTACTAGGTTTTTCGTTACTTTTGGATGTAAATAAGAGCCGCCGTTGGCAACAACTTTAATCGCCTCAACGATTTCATCTGCATCCATCTCTTTTAACATATAGCCAAGAGCACCTGATTTTAATGCATGCGTAACATATGTTTCATCGTCATGTATAGACAGCATAATCACTTTTGCATCTGGAAATTCAGTAATTAACTCTGACGTTGCTTCTACTCCATTTTTGCCTGGCATGTTAATATCCATAAGTACAACATCTGGTTCGTTTTCAGCGTATAACGTAACCACATCTGTACCATCGTCACCTTCTGCTACTACATCAAACGTATCTTCAAAATCTAAAATGCGTTTTACTCCTTCGCGGAATAGCTGGTGATCGTCTACAATAATAATCTTTGTCATTTGTCTTTACCCCCTAGATTTCTGCGACAGTTACATCATTCTACTTCTAACGGTATTTTAAATAACACCGTTGTCCCTCGATTGATTTCACTCGTAATGGTGATTGTACCATTTAAAATTTCAATACGTTCTTTCATTCCTAAAATCCCAAAGGAATGATCTTTTACTACTTGTGGGTCAAAGCCTATGCCATCATCTTTTACAACAATGTTGACAGCATCTTTTAACCATTCAAGCTTTACCCAAATGTCTTTACACTTTCCATGCTTCATGGCATTGGTTACACATTCTTGTACTAATCGGAAAATGGATACTTCATAATTTGAAGGTATACGTTTTTCTGTACTTCTCGATTGGAAATGAATTTCAACACCTGGATTATATTCAGTCACTGTCGATAAATACTTCTTTAATGTCGGAATAATTCCCAAATCATCAAGTGCCATTGGTCGTAGATCATAAATAATACGTCGCACCTCAGATAAAGCATTACGTACCGTTTTCTTTAAATCGGCAATTTCAGCCAAAGCCTTTTCAATACCTTTTTCACGATACGTTCTATCTATTAAATCAGTGCGCATAAGGACATTTGCAAGCATTTGAGCAGGTCCATCGTGAATCTCTCTTGATAAACGCTTACGCTCTTCCTCTTGAGCTGCAATAATACGTATCCCAAAATCCTGTTTCATTTTTGCTTGTTCAAGGGCTAAACCAACATTTCTTAAATCTGAAGTTAAGTAATTCAAAACGACATTTACCTGATTAACAATATGATCAGCACGTTCAATCGTATCGAGTAATCCTCTTAATCTTCTCTCTAGATCATCTCTTTTATCCCGTAGCTGTTTTTCTTGTGTTCTAATAACGGAGAGCTTTACTTGAAAATCATGTGCAGTTTCATAGGCTTCTCTAACTTGTTCTTCGGTATAATTATCAAAAGCTTTACTCACTAGCACAAGTCGTTGCTTAGCAAGCTGCGTACTTTTTTCCAATGCATCGCCATCATCAATTACGATTGATATTTGTTTTCGAACAATTTCCAGCTCTTTTTGCATATCTTCAAAGCTTCTGCGGCTTTGTTCACTTATAATAAAGATATCATCCTTTGAGCTCATGATTGTATCTAACATTCGATTAAAAATGTCATCAAGCGACTTTAAATCGAAGGTATCATTTGAAAACATAGTATACTCCCCAGTCTAATGTCTTATGATTACTTACTAATTTAATAGACTAAAATCACATATTCCATAGTCTACACCTATTATAGCATTACCATGCTAAAATTTAATGCTTTTTCTTCATGAAAATTATAGAATAGAACTCTAGTTAAAAGGAGATTGATACGAATGAGAGAAAACTATTTAACAGTAAAAGGATATGGTGAAAGCGAAATTGTCATTTCCAAATCTCGCTTTCTCACTTATATAGAACGTGCAGAAACGGAAGAGGATGCAATTTCTTTTATAGATGGTATAAAAAAATTGCATCATAATGCAACACATAACTGCTCCGCTTATATTATTGGAGAGCATGATCATATTCAAAAGGCAAATGATGATGGGGAACCTAGTGGTACTGCAGGCGTCCCTATGTTAGAGGTCTTAAAAAAACAAGGGTTAAAAGATACGGTCGTTGTTGTGACCCGCTATTTTGGAGGCATTAAGCTCGGTGGTGGTGGCCTTATTCGTGCTTATGGAAAAGCAACTACAGAGGGATTAACTGCTGCACAGATAGTTGAACGTAAATTGCATCATGTTATGAAAGTAGCTATTGATTATACATGGCTAGGAAAAGTCGAAAATGAAATAAGAAGTTCATCATATTCTTTAGAGGAAATACGTTATTTGGAGGGTGTTGAAATTATTGTTTCTGTGCTAAAAGAGGATGAGGAACAGTTCCGAAGTTGGATAACAGAAATGACTAATGGACAGGCTTCCATCACTTTCGAAGATGCTCAATTTGTAGAATTTATTGTCAATTAAATAGTTTTAATTGTCGAAACTAAATATGCATAGTATAATTTTTTTGTTAAGCTATTTTATTGTCCACACAATTACTTAGTTAAAATTGAATAAAATTTAGCTTTATCGCATTATTATTCCCAATAATTAGAGGAGAATATATTTATTATGAAAAAAAGATCTATTAGTCCGACTAAAAAGAGGTCTTCTAAAGCTTCCTTAATTATAAAAGTTACACTACTCCTAGTTGCAAGCTTGGTGATTTGTGTAACGGCTTATGCTGTTTACCTTACAAAACAGGTAGAGCATGCTGCAGACTCAGCATATGAGGAGTTAGAAGGTCGAGAGGTTTCAACGCAACGTGTAGAGAAAGTAGAGCCTGTACAAGACAATGTCTCTATTTTATTTGTAGGTGTTGATGATAGTGACAATCGAGGGCAAGGTTCGGATCATTCACGCTCCGATGCACTCGTTTTAGCTACATTAAATAACAAAACTCATACAATTAAAATGCTAAGCATTCCTCGTGATTCTTACGTTTATATTCCTAAAGTAGGTTATAAAGATAAAATTACTCATGCACACGCTATGGGTGGAACACTTACTACTATTGAAACAGTAGAGGAACTATTTGATATTCCAATCAATTACTATGTACGTATGAATTTCAATGCCTTTATTGATGTAGTCGATGCTTTAGGTGGTATTGAAGCTGAAGTACCTTATGCTTTACATGAATTAGATGAGTTTGATAAGTTTACAATTAACTTACAGCCAGGCTTACAACATTTAAATGGTAGTGAGGCACTTGCACTCGCAAGAACACGTAAACAGGATAATGATATTGAGCGTGGTAAACGTCAACAGGAAATTCTATCTGCGATTATTAAAAAAGTCGCTTCTGTTAAGTCCGTTACGAAATATGATGATGTCATTAAAGCTCTTGGTGATAATATGAAAACAGATATGACATTCACTGAAATGAAGTCCTTCTTATCTTATTTATCAAAAGGCGCACCACGTATCGATTCCTTAACATTAGATGGCACGGATGATACATCTACTGGTATTTATTATTACCAGTTAAATCAAGATTCTGTTGAAGAAACAAAGGAGATTTTCAAAAACCATCTTGGCCTAAATGAACAATCATCAAGTCTAACAAGTGGCAATACAGGAACAGATAGTGCTGCTAGTAGCGATGACAATTCAGTTACTGAATAGAGCTTTCAGACCATAGACAAACAACTTGTCTATGGTCTTTTTATATGGCTTCTCTATTGATTGACTACCCTTTTCATTTACCCCTCCTAGTAATCGATAAACAAGCTTATTTAAGTTTACCTTCTATTCCATTCCCTATATATAATCGGTTTAAAAGAGTTTCTCAGTGTCTAACTTTAATAGTAACCCTATTTAACAACAAAAAAGCAATCATACAAATTGTATGATTGCTTATATTTTATTTACTAAATATCCGTACAAAATTTAATAATGGTTTATAGTTTTTACCAGCCAATCCGATGACCTCTACAAAGATTTCAATAGCAGTTAGGATGACCGCTACAAGTAATATAGCTCCCCAAACCTTTGCCATAGAGAAAATGATAGCTGCTAATCCAAACATTACTGCAATTCCGTAGATAATTAGGACTGTTTGTCGATGTGTAAAGCCCATATCGAGTAATCGATGGTGTAAATGTGATTTATCTGGGTCAGACCATTTCTTCTTCATGCGAACACGACGAACAATGGCAAAGAATGTATCAGAAATCGGAACACCAAGGATAATAATTGGAATGATTAAAGCTACGAATGTAATATTTTTAAAACCAAGTAACGCTAACACAGAGATCATAAATCCTAGGAACAATGCCCCTGTATCACCCATAAAGATTTTTGCTGGGTGGAAATTATAAAATAAGAAACCAAGTGAAGCTACAGCTAAAATGGCTGCTAACGCTAAAACAAACACATTGCTCATGATAAACGCCATGACAGCTAATGTAATCAGTGCAATCGTAGAAACACCTGCAGCTAGACCATCAAGGCCGTCAATTAAATTAATGGCATTCGTAATACCGATGATCCAAATAATCGTTAATGGAATACTCAATAAACCAAAATCTAATGTACCTAAGAAAGGTAGATTAACCATTTCAATTTCAATACCACCTACAAAAACAACAATCAGTGCAGCAACTAGCTGACCAAGCATTTTTGCTTTAGCAGAAATCTCACGCATATCATCAATAACACCTGTGATTACGATTATACAAGCACCAATAATGATAGCTAATAAAGCCTCATTACTACCATGTTTTGTATGAACTAAAAATGAGTATAAAATCGTCACGCCAATAATAAAGGCAAGGAAAATGGCTAAACCGCCAAGTCTTGGCATAATTCGAGCATGTACTTTTCGATAGTTTGGTGCATCCACTGCACCTATTCTAAACGCTAAACGTTTCACTAATGGAGTTAACAAAATGGATGCAACGAACGCTGCTATTAAAGACACGTAAAGCATGTCTCTCCTCCTCAAATATATAATCTACATTGAAATCCAAATTGATTATAGCATGAACAAGCATTGAAATATACTTTTTCTAAACATTTTCCACGATTTCACAAATATTTTGTACATTTTAGCATTAATAGATTCCTATACAGTCAAATGTAGTCACCATTCGCAAAATTTGATAGAATAATGGAGTGTCTAGCATGTAGACAACTTTAAAGGAGCGTATATTTCATGTTCTCAATTTTCAAAAGTAATAAAGAGCAAACTAGTGCTCGTCAATTAAAACGCTACTACAAAATAGTAGATCAAATTAACAATCTTGAAGAAAAATATGTTAACAAGTCAGATGCCGAATTACGAGAAATGACTTTTATTTTCAAAGATCAATTAGAACAAGGTGAGCCTCTTACATCGATCATCCCGGACGCATTTGCTGTTGTACGCGAAGCCTCAAAGCGTGTATTAGGAATGCGTCATTTTGATGTCCAGCTTATCGGTGGCCTGGTATTAACTGAAGGCAATATTGCTGAAATGCCTACTGGTGAAGGTAAAACACTTGTTGCTTCTCTTCCCTCTTATGTGCGTGCATTAGAAGGTAAAGGTGTTCATGTCATCACGGTTAATGATTACCTAGCAAAGCGTGACTATGAGCTTGTTGGTCAAATCCATCGTTTCCTTGGCTTAACTGTAGGTTTAAATGTACCAATGATGGAACCTGGTGAAAAGAAAGAAGCCTATAACGCCGATATTACATACGGTGTGGGTACTGAGTTTGGCTTCGATTATCTACGTGACAATATGGCTTATAGCTTAGCAGATAAAGTACAACGTCCTTATCACTTCGCTATTATCGATGAAGTAGATAGTGTATTAATCGACGAAGCGAAAACACCTTTAATTATCGCAGGTAAAATGCCTTCTAATGATGAATTACACCGCATTGCTGCTATGTTAGCGAAACGATTTAAGAAAGATGAAGATTATGACTTTGACGATGAAACAAAGGCTACTTCTCTAACGGATAAAGGTATTGAAAAGGTTGAGGCTGCCTTCAATATCGATAATTTATATGACTTAGAACACCAAACACTCTTCCATTACGTAATCCAAGCAGTACGTGCACATGTGATGTTTAAGCGCGATGTTGATTACATTGTCAAAGAAGACAAAATTGAGCTTGTTGATATGTTTACAGGTCGTATTTTGGAAGGTCGTTCACTTTCTGATGGTTTACATCAAGCGATTGAAGCTAAAGAAGGCGTAACGATTACAGATGAAAATAAATCAATGGCCCAGGTCACAATTCAAAACTATTTCCGTATGTATCCAAAGCTTTCCGGGATGACAGGTACAGCGAAAACACAGGAAAAAGAAATTCGCGAAGTATACGGCATGGAAGTTGTGCAAATCCCAACAAACCGTCCGCGTCAGCGTATTGATCAACCTGACCTTATTTTTAGCACACAGGAAGCAAAATATAAGTATGTTGCAGCTGAGGTTAAAAAACGTCATGAAAAAGGCCAGCCAATTTTAATTGGGACAACATCGATTTTACAATCTGAAACTGTAGCTGACTATCTGAAAAAGGAAAAATTAACATTCCAATTACTTAATGCAAAAACAGTTGAACAAGAAGTTGAACTTATTTCACAGGCAGGTCAAAAGGGTCGTATTACGGTAGCGACAAACATGGCTGGTCGTGGTACGGATATCATGTTAGGTGAGAATGTACACGAGCTTGGTGGTTTATATGTAATTGGGACAGAAAAGCATGAAAGCCGTCGTGTAGACAATCAGTTGCGTGGGCGTTCAGGCCGTCAAGGTGATGTAGGCGAAAGTCGCTTCATTCTCTCTATTGAAGATGATATGTTCCGCCGTTACGCAAAAGAAGAAGTAGAAAAATTCTCTGCAAAAATGATTGTAGATGATCAGGGTATTATTCAAAATAAAGAGGTTCAAGAGCTTATTGACCGAACACAACGAATTGTTGAAGGTTCCCAATATGGCATGCGGGAGTATAACCTAAAATTAGACGATGTTATCAATGACCAACGTACCGTTCTTTATGGACTTCGCGACAAAATTTTAGCTGGCGAAGATTTAATGGGTGAACTGAAGAAAATGCTACGTGAAACGGTTGATTTTGCTGTTCATGACGCCGCGCCAGAAGATGTATCTCCAATTGAATGGGATTACGAACAAATGGAGAATGCGCTTAACTCATTATTCATCACACCTGTTTCAATCAACCGAGAAATAGGAAAAACAAAACAAATTCTTGCTGAAATTCAACCTTCTGAACAAGAACTGCTTGATCGCATGGAGACATTCGCTGAAAACGAAAGAGTCATAGAAGTACTTCCTCAAATTATGCTTAGCCATATTGATAGCGGCTGGATTAAGCATTTAGAGGCCATGACGCATTTAAAAGAAGGAATCGGTCTACGTCATTATCAGCAAGAAGATCCAATGCGAATTTACCAACGTGAAGGGTTAGAATTATTCGGTAAAAACTTCCAAGAATTACGTCGTTCTATTATTATAGAAATTACAGGCTTCATGAAAACAGTTGAGGCACAACAGGAGGAACAATAATGGGCTTATTTTCATTTTTTAAAAAATCAGATAAAGTTGTTCAGGAAAACACAATTGACTCAAAAGATTTACTAGGGAATACAACGAAAAATACAGGTGATAATCGCGATGTGGAGACAAAATTATCATTCCATCCAGAATGGGATGTCCCACAAGAGCAAAAATACATTTTTAACTTCCTAGCGAATGAGCTAGAGCCGTTGAAACCAAACCAATTATCGCTCTCTTCAATTAGTATTGAAGAAGGTCGAGGTGGAAAATGGTTAGTTCGTGCATTTTTCCGTTCCTCTCTACCTCAAGCTATTGAGCTAGGTGAAATTGAACTTTTCATTATGGATAAAAATGATGAGCTTGTTGCATCTAAAAAATTCGATTTTAAAGCACTTGGTACAATCCCAGCAGAAAGTGCTCGTCCATGGGTATTTGAATTTGAAAAGTCTACAATTAAAGTAGATGAAGTTCCCGAAGATGGCTGGAAAATTGCCTTTAACCTTGTGTCCCTTCGCGGTCATCAATTAGAATTAGATCCGTCATGGGAAAAACAGTTACCAGCAGAACAAAAAGAAGAACTTGAGAAAATCGTTAAAACACTACCAAAACTAGGAGAGACAGAAGTGAATTTCACAGGTTTACAGGCCAAACTAGCTGACAATGGTAATTTAAACGTATCTATCTTTATTCGTAATGGACATAATAAAGCAATCAATCTAGAACAATTACCATTAGAAATTGTCGATGCTACAGGTAAACAAATTGCCAAAGGTTCCTTTAAAATGGATCCAATCTTAACTGTCCAACCAAACTCCACAAAGCCTTGGACATTTATTTTCCCAGCAGAGCTTGTTGATGCTAAAGACGCTGACCTTTCTCGTTGGACAGCTCGTGTAACACAATAACCTAAATCCCCCTTTCTTTTTTAGTAGAAAGAGGGTTTGTTAAAACAAAAAGCGATTTTTGCCTAGGCAAAAATCGCTACTTTTTATTTCACACTATCAAAACGTTTATAGGCTACTAATTTAGAAGACCAGTAGGAGTACGTAACATCCGAAACTTCTACACCATCTGTACCCGCATGAATGAATTTATTATCTCCGAGATAAATTCCCATATGAGAAATACCTTCTTTATACGTATTCTCAAAGAACACTAAATCGCCGGGTACTGGATTTTCTACATGGGTAGTATTACCGTAAAAATAGCCCTCACTGCTTGCTCTTCCTATTTTTAAACCACCTTGATTAAAGGCATAAAAAATAAAGCCACTGCAATCAAGCCCTACAGGTGTATTTCCACCGTATAGATAGGGTGTTCCAACCAATGTATTGGCAACTTCAACGGTTTTGTTATAAATCGCTTGTCCATTAGCTGTAGGATCTTTCGCAGTTACTTTTGATGGAGTGCCCGTACCTGAAGTCACATTATTATGTATAGTATCACCATCGGGTATCACTGCAGCTGAAGAAAGCTTCAGTACTTGTCCAACAAAAATCGTGTCTTTTTCAAGCTTATTCCAATCCATTATATCCTTAATTGTCACATTATATAGCTTTGCAATTTTTGATAAGGTGTCACCCTTTGCTACTGTATGAGAACTAGATGCTGGTTTTCCAGAAGTTGATGGAGTTGCGGGCTTTACTCCCTCATTCGTTGATTGTTTTGGAATCTCAAGCTTTTGAGCTACAAAAATCGTATCTTTCGATAGATTATTCCACTTCATAATATCCCCAATCGTGACTTGATGATTTTGGGCGATTTTCGTTAAAGTATCTCCTTTTTGTACAGTATATGTTGCTGCTTCCGCTGTTTGTAATGCTAAAAATGAAGTTGCTAAAGTACTTAGAACAAGAATTCTCCATTTTTTTGTCTTTTGCATACCAAAGTGCCTCCGTTCGTGCTAGAATATTCCCTTGTGTGTCTATCATACTAGATAACTATTGCATGAAAAATCGGAAAAACTGACTATTTTTCAAACATTATAGGAAACTTATAGAATACGACGAAATCCGACTATATTGAAATACTATTTTCATTGCAAGATTAGTGTTCCTATGATAACATACACTTCTGTATTTAAAATTTTTAGAAAGTTTTAGCTTTTCAATCTTAAAGGAGTTATTATACTTATGAAAAACATCTTGCATTTCATCAAAGGAAATTTAGCAGTAGGATTACTACTATTTGCCTTGTTCTTGGGTGCTGGTAATATTATTTTCCCACCATTATTAGGCCAACAAGCAGGTGAAAACATCACTGTAGCCATGATTGGTTTCCTTATAACAGGTGTTGGTCTTCCACTATTAGCGATTGTTGCTGTTGCCAAAGCAGGAGGCGATTTACAACTGCTTGCTAACCGTGTTAGTCCTGCTTTTGGGGTGATTTTCACCTCCATTGTCTACTTAGCAATTGGACCGTTCTTTGCTGTACCACGTACTGGATCTGTGTCCTATGAAATAGGCATTGCGCCATTTCTCTCTGAAGCGATGAGGGATCATTGGGCGCCACTTTTTATCACATCTATCTTGTTTTTCACGTTAATTCTATATTTATCTATTAACCCTTCGAAGCTCGTCGATCGAGTAGGTAAAATTTTAACACCTGCCCTGCTTTTTGTTATTTTATTGCTTGCTGTTAAAAGTTTTATCTCTCCTATGGGAGAACCAGGAGAAGCCGTAGGAAACTATAAAGTGTCACCATTAGCTGAAGGATTTGTACAAGGTTACTTAACGATGGACGTTCTAAGTGCTCTTGTTTTTGGTATCGTCATTTTACAAGCCTTGCGTGATATGGGTATGAAAGATACAAGAAAACAAGTAAAAACAACCATTTTTGCGGGGGTCGTTGCTGCAATAGGTTTATCCTTTGTCTATATCTCTCTAGGGCATATTGGTAATATAAGTATCAATGCAATCGGTATTTCTGATAATGGCGGAAATATTATTGCAAAATCAGCTGAGGTGCTCTTTGGAAGCCTTGGAAGTATTATTTTGTCTGCGACTATTTTACTAGCTTGTATATCCACAGCTGTTGGTTTATTGACTGCTAATGCACAATTTTTCCATAAGCTATTCCCTCAAATTTCATATAAAACGTTTTTAGTTGTCTTCACTATTTTTAGTACAGCTATTACAAATGTGGGACTTTCAACAATAATTAGTGCATCACTACCTGTACTATTAATCATTTATCCTTTAGCTATGGTATTGATGGTCTTGTCACTAGCTGATCATTTCTTTAAAGGTGGACAAATTGTTTATATTTTAGCGCTCGTTCCAACTTTCCTTGTCAGTCTATATGATGGCTTAAAACAAATGAAAGTTGAAATTACACCTTATGAAACTATCCTGAAAGCATTGCCAATGTATGAGCAAAATTTAGGATGGCTTTTACCAGCTATTGTTGGCGCATCAATTGGTTTTATTATTCATAAATTGATAAAAAAATAATTTACAAGAATCTACTTGCCCATAGCGACAAGTAGATTCTTTTTCTACCTCATATAAGTCCACCACTATAGCGATGGCTTCATGTATAATAAAAATTAGATACTCAATTGCATAATGTAACCATCCATTTAATACCTAATAATGATACATTCTATTTTGAGTTCTAGAAAAGAGGTGTCCAATGAAAAAGTTAATATGGTCATTCGTATTTGTTCTAGGCTTCTTCCTTCTCCCTTTTACAACTACTCACGCTGCTGAAAATGATCAACAGCTTATTAAGGAAATTAAGGAGATTGTGAAAGATACTTACGTTGGAACAATTAATGGAAATTTAGAGAAGGCTACATCCATCTCAGAAATCATGAGTATGCTTGATCCTTACTCAACCTACTTCACTAAGCAAGAATTTGAAAATTATATGAATAGCATCAACCTATCTACTATAGGTATAGGTGTGGTGATTGAAGAACACGAAGATGGAATTCATATTTTACAAGTAATCGAAGGCAGTGGTGCTTTTGAGGCTGGTGTTCAGGCTGGAGATATCATCATTGGGGTTAATGGTGAATCCATTATCGGGCGTTCTACTCAAGAGGCCTCTTCCCTTTTAATCGGTAATGAGGGGACTAAGGTGGAAGTTACATTAAAGAATAGTGACAGTTCAAAAACTACCAAAACTATTACACGTAAAAAATTCACATTACCAAATGTACAAACTGACCTACTATTTGGAAATGTGGGCTATATTTCGTTGGCTTCCTTTTCAGAGGATGGTGCACAGCTTGTTAAAAATGCGCTGATAGACTTAAAAAAACGTGGTGCAACATCGTTCATCTTAGATTTACAAAATAATGGTGGAGGTTATGTGACAACAGCTGAAGAACTAACAGGATTATTCCAATCTGCTAAAGTTGCGTATTTATTAGAAGAAGCACATAACTCTTATACCATCCCAGCAGTTCAACAAGATACAAAGTTTCCTAAAGATACCCGTATTCTTGTAAACCGCTATAGTGCCAGTGCTTCTGAAATGCTTTCCGCATCATTGAAAGACCAGAAAGCTGCTATTTTATACGGTGAAACAACCTATGGGAAAGGCGCTATGCAAGGCTTTTACACATTACAGGATGGAAGCTATTTAAAGCTTACAGTTGGTAAATTTACAGGTCCTGCGGGTCATACTATTCATGAAGTAGGCGTTAAGCCAAATGTTCAAACCACAACAGCACCTATTTTCCAGGCACATTATGATGCATTGAAGGAAAAATATCCTAAATATAAACAACTTTCCACGGTAAAAAATATAGCTGATACACAAAAATTTACAGTAAAAATTCCTGCTGGGCTTACTTCTCAAATTGCTAAAAGTAACATTCAACTGGCTGCTTTAGGAGCTAAGGAAGTACCCGTAGCAGTTAAATTTGAAGGTCGTACATTAACTGTTACACCTAAGAGTGCTTTATCACCAAATCAGGAATATATGCTACTTATTCACCCAAAGAGCAAAGATCAAAAAGGCTACTATCAGCATATAAAAATAAGCAATTAAAAAAACTGTCATCGATAATAAGTATCGATGACAGTTTTTTATATCACTTTTTTGGTTTTCCAAAAATATAATTGTACAATATCATTTGCAAGTTCTGCAGGTAACCTTTTTTCTTCTAACAAATTCGTAATGATGAGTCTTTCTATTGAGCCTACTAAACTATCTATCATGATTTTTATATCCACACTATACAATTGTAGATCTTTGTCACAATCATGCAGATAAATAAGGTGGATCAATTGCTGTGTCATTTGGTTTTTCACCAAATGTGCTTGCTTGGATTCAATAAAACCTATTTTTGTTAATTCAGGATTTTCAATTATGTATACGAACAAGTTCAATAACTTTTGCTCTAAGAGCATGATAAAACCCTGTAATCCATATTCAATAATGTCAGTTGACTTATTATTCATTACTGCCAAGAATCCGCTTTGAAATTGCGCATTCAAATCGTTATAAAGGGCATCCTTGCTTTTAAAATAGAGATAAAAAGTAGGCTGAGTTACATTGGCAGCCTTTACAATGTCACTAATTTTTGTGTGATGATAACCTTTATCAGAAAATAGCTCTATCGCTTTTTCAAGTAATAGTTGTTTACTTTGTTCGCCATTTGAATTAAATTTTCTGCCTCTTGCCATACTTTCCACCTTATCTTAGTTTAGAGTAGTCATATTTCCTTTTGTATTGCTTATATAGACACACTATTCTAAATCAAAAGTAACTATAAATTCACAAAACGTACATAATTTAATCTTGATTATATACCATTTTATTATAATACACCCTGTTTTTTTTTACTATAAACTACTATTAATATGATATTTAAATTGAAAAATGAAAAAGCGGATATCTAAGAATCACTTCTAAGAATACCCACTAATAAATTATATTAAAATATAAATAATTCTGAAATACCATCATGCCATTTCACTCTCGAAAAGTCCAATATTATACATATTCGCAAATTTAGACATATACTAATTAACATAAAGCAAATCTTTTATTTTGAAAAGTCCTTTTTTTTTGAAAAAATTTTTTAATTTAAATTTTTATCATGAAAAAGTCAATGACTGCAATAGTTTTATCTCACTAACTGGCTTCGAAAAATTTTTTTCTGAAAATCAAACCATTTTACTTTTCAAAAAAAGTGTTATAATCGCCAAGAATTTAAAATTTTCATTTTTGGAGGCATATGATGGTATTACGTGACTTTTTCATTTACTTATCAGAGAACAAATTATTAAACAGCGCTGCACAAAAATATGGTTTAAAAATGGGTGCTCAAAGTGTTGTTGCTGGCACAAGTTTACCAGAAGTTGTGCAATCGATTAAAGAATTAAACAAGGCCAATATTTCTTGTACAGTCGATAATCTAGGCGAGTTCGTCTACGAAAAATCAGAGGCAACTGCTGCCAAAAATAACATTTTAGCTGTTGTACAAGCTATTCATGATGAACAGCTTGATGCACACATCTCTCTTAAACCTTCACAATTAGGTTTAGATATTGATTACGCATTTTGCTATGAAAACTTAAAAGAAATCGTAGCTCTTGCACATCAATATAATATTTTCGTGAATTTCGATATGGAAAACTACGAGCGTTTACATAGCTCTTTTGAATTATTAGAGGAATTACACAAAGAGTATGATAACGTAGGGACAGTTATTCAAGCTTACTTCTTCGAATCAGAGGAAAATATTGAGAAATATAAAAACTTCCGCTTACGTATTGTAAAAGGTGCTTATAAAGAACCTGAAAATGTGGCTTATCAATCTAAAACTGATATTGACCATAATTACTTAAAACTAATTGAATATCATTTGCTACATGGTAAATTTACTTCGATTGCGACACACGATCATAATGTGATCAACCATGTAAAACAATTTGTGAAACAACATAATATTCCAAATGAAAAATTCGAATTCCAAATGCTATATGGTTTCCGTAAAGAAATGCAGCTAGACCTTGCTCGTGAAGGTTATAATTTCTGCACATACCTACCATTCGGTAATGACTGGTACGGTTACTTTATGCGTCGTTTAGCTGAGCGTCCACAAAATGTTGCACTTGTGACAAAACAAGTGTTTAACAAAAAAACGAACATGGCAATTGGCTTAGGAGCAGCTGCATTTGCGCTTGGTCGCCTTTCGAAAAAAGGAAAATAATTATACAAGCTTGAAGCTATCCATCAGTTTTGTGTTTTTATCCTTCAGTTAGATCGTTCTATCCTTCACTTTCGGGAAACTATCCAAAAAAGCGAAAACATTGTTAATCAATGTTTTCGCTTTTTTTATTGAGCTTATAGTTTTTAACTCGATACTGTAAACTTTGTCGACGAATCCCCAACGCAGCAGCCGTTTTGGAGATATTGCCTTGATGAAAGTCCAACGCCTTCGAAATATAGTACTCCTCTACCTCTTTCATATAGACATCTAATGGTCGAATATCCTGTTGATTTTTAATGACAAACAAGTCACTCGTAGAAACCTCTTTTTCCGTCTCCTCACAAGAGCTTTGGATTTTCCATTTGAAATGCACTGGCAGCATATGTGATTCAACTATCGTTTCATTGGTGATTAATGAGGTTATTTCATCCAGCAGGACTTCTAATTCCTTTAAATTTCCTGGCCAATCATATTTTAAAAAGGTATCTCGTACTTCTTCTGAAAGCCCGTGAATAGATGAGCCAAAGCTATCACGATGTCTTTTGAAATAATCATCGATAAAGGGCATAATATCTTCTTTTCTTTCTCGTAAAGGAGGTACATAAATCGTAATACCTGAAAAAAGTCTGTAAAGCTTTTTGGATAGCTCATGCTTTTGAATCAAATCAATTGGATCTTTGCCAACACTAGCAATTAAAACATGCTGATGATTAGGATGATTATTAAAAAGTTCAACAATCTTTTCTTGTGCTTCTAAAGATAAATATTCAATGCGCTCAGCAAAGAAGGTTATTTTCTCCTTTTCCACAATATATTTTTCAAATTGTTTTAATACCGTTTTCTCATCTCGACGGCAAATTAAAGCAATAAACATATCATTTTGTACCTTTAGATCATGATGTATTCCCTCTGCAACCATATCAATCCCAGTACCTGATTCCCCTATTAACACAACAGGCATTCTACTTAGTGCCACAATTTTTGCTTTTTCAATGACATCCTTCATGACTGGTGATACAGCCGTGATGATATCAAATGTCAATGGAGCGCCATACCTTCGCAATGGCTGATACATCATGTATTCAAGCTGTGTAATATCTCGGGCAAATTCCACAGCGCCTATTAAAGAGCCTTCATAGTGCAACGGATAAATATTGCTTATGTAGGTCACTTCTTGATTTTTTTTATTCCAATACGTTTTTTTTATATTGTGCACTGGCGTTTCAGAGCTGAGGACCTTATAAATATCGCTTTTTTCAATTTCAAAATCAATAATCTCTAAGGCTCGCCTCTCCTCAAATTCATCCTCATTAACGCCTTCTAATTCTCTCATTTTTTTATTGTATATAAGCAATTTGCCCTCTGTGTCTACAACGCAAATTCCCATATCGCCTTTTTCAATGACGTATTTATAAATACTTAGTAGTACATTGTTATCCATTTTGTCCTCCTGTAGTCCATTAAGCTTATTCTAACACCAATATGAAAAGCAGATGCAAAAATTAAAAAAGTTTTAAAATTTGAGTTGATTAATGCCAAATTATATTGCATTATATAATTAACACAATCTTAAAAGGTGCATAATCATTTGGCACTACTTATACCTGGGAGGAAACTGACATGATTCCATACAAACACGAA